>JAFOCH010000101.1 GCA_017381395.1 Clostridia bacterium | reverse complement strand
GTAATTTGCTTTGATTAGTTATATTTATCAACTTATAAAGCCAAAGGTTATTTCGGTTAAATACACGAATATCGACCTCAACACCGACAAGGTTATCGTTAGGCCCGAATATATGTCAATTTGCCACGCCGACCAGCGCTATTATTTCGGTCTGCGCGATGCCGCAATATTGAGAAAAAAATTACCGATGGCTCTCATTCACGAATGTATGGGACGAGTAGTTTATTGTCCAAGCAATAAATTCAAGGTCGGCGAAAAGGTTGTAATGATACCGAATGCACCGGGAAAAGAAATTTGCGGCGAATACGAAAATTATCGTCTAGACAGTGTTTTTTCATCAAGCGGTGCTGACGGTTTTATGCGCGAATTTGTTGACCTGCCCGCCAAAAGACTCGTTTCCTGCGAGGGTATAAAGCCGCAGGTTGCCGCAATGAGCGAATTTGTAACCATTCCCTTCCACGCTGCAAACCGATTTGAACGCGCGGTACAGACCGACGCAAAAAGCATTGGAATTTGGGGCGACGGCGGACTCGGTTATCTGACCGCCCTCGTTATTAAAGCAAAATTCCCGAAAGCCAAAATCACTGTTATCGGCATGGACGAGACAAAGCTCAGCATGTTCTCTTTCGTTGACGAAACCTATTTGGCGGACAAACTGCCGACCGATTTAAAGGTCGACCACGCATTTGAATGCTGTGGCGGCGGTGGTAGCTACTATGCTATTAAGCAGATTATTGATACAATAAATCCGCAAGGCACGCTTATGCTTATGGGCGTTACCGAGGAAGAGGTCCCGATTGCAACCCGAATGGTGCTCGAAAGAGGACTTACCCTGGTCGGTTGCAGCCGCTCGGGTAGAACCGATTTTGAAAACACAATGGACTTTCTGCGTGATAAAAAGATTCAAAATCGCATCGAAAGAATAATATCCGAAACTGTTGAAATTAACTGTATTGACGATATTTACAGGTCATTCGACCACGATTTGACCAATCCGTTTAAAACCATATTAAAATGGAATATTTAGTGAGGAAATTTAATGATTTTTGCCTTTAAAGCACTGTTTGACATTATCACAACTAATATAAAGAATTTTCGACAGAGTATAAGCATGTCGGATATCGAAATTAAAAAGACGTATTCAGGGTCAACCTTTGGTATGGTTTGGGCCTTTGTTAAACCCGTCCTTTTTGTTTTGGTATATTGGTTTGGCATAACAATCGGTATCAAAGGTGGAAATTCTGGTAACGTTCCTTATATTTTCAGTTTGATGGCCGGTATTATTCCCTGGTTTTTTATTTCAGAATCGTGGTTTCGTTGCGGCACGTCAATCAGACGAAATAAGCACCTCGTCACAAAAACGGTATTCCCTATTTCTACAATCCCCGTTTTTGAAGAGATGCATCAGTTTCTCGTTCACGTAATTCTAACGGCTGTTGCGGCGGTCATCTTTGCCGTTTTGGGATATATGTCGCTAAATTTTGTTCAGATTATTTACGGCTGGTTTTGTATTTTTGTGCTGATGTGGGCGGTATCGCTCATTTTCTCGGCCCTGGTTATAATCAGCCGCGACTTTGAGCATATGATAAAATCGCTCACGCAGGTGCTTTTTTGGCTGTCGCCGATTTTATGGAACATAGAAAAGGTAAAGGACTATCCCCTCGTTTATACAATGGTGCGGCTTAATCCAGTATCTTATATTATCGAGGTTTACCGCTCGGCCTTTTTAGGTAGCTTCGGTGTAACCTATTCCTGGTTTTTCAACGACGTTACAGGCACCACTTGTTTCTGGGGCGAAGTTATTATAATCGCGCTTATCGGCAGCTATTTGTTTAAAAAGCTCGAACGCGATTTTGCCGATATTTTATAAGGAGGTAGGTATATGGAATATGCTATTAGAGTAAAAAACCTCACAAAAACTTATAAAATATATTCGTCCCCGCTCAAAAGGATTTTTGACACAGTTTTTCATAAAAAGCATTATAAGGAATTCACCGCTCTGGATAACATTTCGATTGACATTCCAAAGGGCGAGGTTATAGGCATTCTCGGCAAAAATGGGTCGGGAAAGTCAACCCTTCTCAAAATAATCACCGGTGTTGCAAAACAGACGTCGGGAGAAATCGAAACCGACGGAAAAATTTCGGCAATGCTCGAGCTTACAAGCGGCTTTGACCCCGAGCTGACCGGCATTGAAAACATTTATCTCAAAGCAATTTCGATGGGTATTCCTAAATCAGAAATCGAGAAAAAGATTGATGATATAACAAGTTTTGCAGACATTGGCGATTATATCAATCGTCCTGTACGCACCTATTCGAGCGGAATGAAATCGCGACTCGGCTTTGCTGTTTCGGTAAACGTTGACCCCGATATTCTTGTAGTTGACGAAGTTCTGGCCGTAGGCGACGATATTTTTAAGCTCAAATGTATCGAAAAAATGAAGCAATTCCGTAAGGAAGGTAAGACCATTCTATTCGTCAGCCATTCCCTTTTTACAGTAAAGGCATTCTGCACGATGGGACTATGGATTAACGAAGGAAAGATGATGGATTGCGGCGAGCTTGGCTCGGTTATTCTCAAATATGAGGACTTTTTGAAAAAAGAAAAGGCCAAAATTGCCGCCACTCAAATCGAAAAAAGCACTGATTACCCTACTGAAAAGAAGGATATTCTGCAGGTAAAAAACTTTGCAATGCTTGGTTCAAACGGCGAAAAAACAACCGAATTCAAACGCGGTGAGGATATTACAATTCGCTTTGATTACGAGGTAAAAAAGGAAATTGAAAAGCTCAATTTCGGCTTTACCGTGAGGGATGCCGAAGAAAATCTGATTTTTATGAGTGACAAGCGAAACATAGATAATCTGATAAATGGCGAGGTCGGAAAACACTCATTAGAAATTAAAATTGATTCACCTCCCCTGCTCGAAGGCACATATCTACTTTCGGGTGAACTGTGGGACAATGATTCCACGTTTTTTGTCGGTTTTTCTAACAAGCGCAAATTCACCATAACGCAAACAGATTATATCGGAAGCGGTATTATTTCACTTTCGCACAAATTTACTAATCAGTAAAGGATTTACAGAACAATGGATTATACACCTATTATTACTATCGACAGCATAAAATGGGAACGAGTTATTCTCAATATCGCAGGAAAAATCAAGAATATTAATGAGAATGCAGTTTCATTTTCACTTTGCAACGGGGATGTTTCTCTGCCCCTCACATGGGTTCAGTTTATTGATGAATACTATTTAATCCGACTCAACGTCAGCACTGCAAATATCGATAGCACATATCTGAGTGACGGTGAATGGACCTTGATGGCACAGGATAAGGTTACCGGTGTTAAATATATGCCGATAATTTCGGACGACCTTTTTTGCGACGACGGAATCGAG
>JAFOCH010000100.1 GCA_017381395.1 Clostridia bacterium | reverse complement strand
TGTAGTAGCCGATTTCCTCGATGAAACGTCCATCACGCGGATATCTTGAATCTGCAACAACAATGCGGTAGAAGGGGGCCTTCTTTGCACCCATTCTGCGAAGTCTGATTTTTACTGCCATATTCAGCACCTCCTGTAATAATTTTATAGATTGTATATTCACCTGATAATTAGTTAGTTATCGGGATGAAATCAGAATTTAAAGTTTGACGGAAGCTGCATTCCTCTCATCGAGCGTTTGCCTTTTCCCTTCATTCCGCCCATTTGCTTAAACATTTTTTTCATCTGCTCATGCTGACGAAGGAGTTTGTTTACCTCCTCGACCGAAGTTCCGCTACCTGCCGCAATACGCTTTTTACGTGATGCGTTGATAATGTCGGGGCGTGAACGTTCCTTTTTAGTCATTGAGTAGATGATCGACTCGACGCGCAGAAGCTGACGGTCGTCGATATCAACATCCTTTAACTTACTGCCCATTCCCGGAAGCATTGACAGCACCTGTTTAAGCGGTCCCATCTTTCGAATTTCCTGGAATTGCGATAAAAGGTCGTTCATATCGAATGTATTATTTTGAAGGCGATTTGCCATTTCGAGCGCTTTTTTCTCGTCAAGCTGCTGTTCTGCCTTTTCAATAAGCGAAAGAACATCGCCCATGCCGAGAATTCGCGATGCCATTCGTGACGGATGGAATTCCTCGATGTCGTCAAGCTTTTCGCCCGTACCGACGTATTTAATCGGCTTTCCTGTAACGGCGCGAACCGATAAAGCAGCACCGCCACGTGTATCGCCGTCAAGCTTTGTAAGAAGGACCGAATCAATTTCGAGCAGGTCGTTAAACGCCTTAGCTACGTTGACGGCGTCCTGACCGACCATTGAATCGACAACGAGTATAATCTCGCAGGGGTTGGTCTTTTCCTTAATTCTCGTAAGCTCGGCCATAAGCTCCTCGTCAATATGAAGGCGACCGGCGGTATCGAGAATTACATAATCGTTGCCATAGTCGCGTGCATGACGAATTGCTTCCTCGGCGGTTTTTTCGGGCTTTTGCGTTCCCTTTTCGAATACAGGGACTCCTGCCTTTTCACCGACTACTTTAAGCTGGTCGATAGCAGCAGGACGATAAATATCGCACGCTACAAGCAAGGGACGATGTCCCATTGATTTAAGCTTTTTTGCAAGCTTTGCTGAATGGGTAGTTTTACCCGAACCTTGAAGTCCGCACATCATAATTACCGACGGCAACTTTGACGATGTATTAAGGCGAACATTTTCGCCGCCCATAAGCTGAACAAGTTCTTCATTAACGAGCTTTACTACCATTTGAGGTGCAGAAAGACTTTCCATTACCTTTTCACCGATACATTTTTCGGTAAGATTGTTTGTAAAATCCTTTGCTACCTTATAGTTTACGTCGGCTTCAAGAAGGGCTAATCGAATTTCTCTCATAGCTTCCTTTACGTCCGACTCGGCAAGCTTTCCTTTTGATCTGAGGCGCTTAAAGGCAGCGCTCAATTTTTCGGTAAGGTTATCAAAAGCCACTATTCAAGCTCCTCCTCGGTTAAAATATTGTTTACTATATCAATAATTTCGGTATTATCAGTAATTCGTCTAATCTTTTCAAGTGATGACTCGATTCGTGAAAATCGTTCGGCGAGATGCAACTTTTCTTCAAAAGATAAAAGTGCCGTTTCCGCCTTTTTTATCGAGTCGCGTACCCCCTGACGGGTAATTCCCTCGTCCTCTGCTATTTCGGCAAGAGACAAATCGGCATTATAATACAAATCAAGCAGTGAACGCTGCTTTTCAGTTAAAAGGGGGCGATAGTATTCAAGAAGCAAACTAATATGAAAATTCTTTCCCATAAAAAATACTCCTTAACGCTTCACTAAAAAGCACAGGTGTAAAGCACTTTAACTTTACAGCAAGGTTTATTATATTACCATATAATACATTTGTCAAGCATAATTTTTTCTTGCTAAATTCGACTACATAATATATAATGAGAGCAACGTGAAAAGGATTGGAAATACTCCCTTTTCATTTCTTGGAGGATTTTATGCTTTATAAAGACAAAAAGCGCCGTTTGGGCGACCGCTATGACGGCTTTAAATTAAGAAAGGTTGATACCCTTTTTCAGTTAATACCCGTTATTATGCGTACTCGTACCGACTCGCTTGTATATTTCGAGGATGAAATTGATATTACCGAGGTTGAGCAGTTTATCCGCGAGCATAGACGCGCAGGAATGGAAAATCTTTCTATGCTTCAGCTTTTTATGTCGGCAATAGTACGCGTTTTTTCGCTCCGTCCCCGACTCAACCGCTTTGTCGCAGGAAAGAAAATTTATGCGAGAAATACTCTTCGCATTTCATTGGCAGTCAAGCACAGTCTAACTGTATCGGGTGAAGAAACAAACATAATGCCGGAATTTGAGCCGGACGATAGCTTATATGAAGTGAACCAAAAATTCAACGAAAGTTTTAAAACCGAGGTTGAAAGCGTTAAAAACGCCGAATCAAAAGGAAACGATACCGACCTTTTTGCAAAAGCTGTCGGCGCCTGCCCAATGTTCATAAAGTCGTCTATCGTTTGGGCAGCACGGAACCGTGATAAAATTGGTCTTATGCCAAAGATGATTAACAAAATTTCGCCCTTTCATTCCAGCGCATTTATTACCGATATGGGTTCGCTCGGTGTCGGACCGGTTTATCACCATCTTTACGAATTCGGTACCTGTTCCTTATTCTTTGCGATGGGTAAAAAGGAAACAAAAAACGTACTTAACGATGACGGCTCTGTTAGTAAGCGAAAAGTAATAAAGATAAAAATCGTTGCTGACGAACGTATTTGCGACGGATACTACTATGCTTCATCGATAAAATTGCTTAAAAAACTGATTAAAAATCCCGAGCAGCTGCTTTTAAAGCCCGAGTCGGTAATGCTCGACGATGGCATTTAATTACACTAAGCGGTTGTGAATAACGACCGCTTATTTTTTAATTAACTATACAAGGATTGACCGAGATGTCATATTTTAAAAAAATAGGTTCGCTAATATTGATGATTATACTGGTTGCAAATCTTTTTGGCTGTAACTATAATCCAAGCGCGAATAAAATAATCAGTATGGATGTGGAAAAGGCACCGATAAATATTGATCCCCAGCTTGCATCATCACAGAGCGAGCTGATAATAGTCCGTAATACAATGACAGGACTTTTTCGCATAAATGAAAATGGCGAAGCGAAAAAGTCGTTATGTGATGATTATAAAGCGTCAGACGATGGACTGACATACGAATTTAAAATAAAAGAGGCAAAATGGAACAACGGAGATAAAATAACCGCCGACGATTTTGTATTCGGTATCACACGAGCATTAAAAGCCGAAACCAAATCGCCCTATGCTCACAACCTTTTCTTTATAAAAAATGCTGAAGATTACAATAACGGAGAATGTGGCGAAAGCGAACTCGGTATCAGCGCATTAAATGAAAAAACAATCAAAATTGTTTTAACCAAGCCAATTAATGATATTGAATACCGACTTTCTGATATGCCGTCAATGCCCTGCAATCGCGACTTTTTTACAGAGTGCAAGGGCAAATACGGGTTGTCCAAAAAAGATATGCTGTACTGCGGTCCGTTCTATGTTAACAGCTGGACAGACAAGAGTATCAAAATGAGCAGAAACGCCGAATACGTAAGCGAAAAAGCAAAACCAACCGCACTGACCATGACGTTTAATCAAACCGACGGTAAAAAAATTGAGGCAATAGGTAAAAACGTTATTGACATAGCGTTTATTGATTCTGAAAAGGAAACGACTGCAAGGGACGCGGGACTAAATACCCATTCTGTTCATAACACCGTATGGGCAATTATAATCAATCCTAATCTGGAAATTATGCAAAATCCGCTTACCGTTTCTGCGCTTTCAAAGTCGGTTGACCGCATCTCTATCGAAAAGGCACTGCCGGCGGGTTACAGTATGTTCAGCGGGCTTATTGCGCCGGAACTAAACCTATGCGGAAATAAATATTCACATTATATATATGAATACCACCAATCGCCATTACAAGCTGACGAAGCAAAAAACGAGTATATGCAGGCGATTAAGCAAACGGGCAAAAACCTCAACGGCTCTACCCTGCTGTTTGTTAACGAAAGTAAATCGGGTAATATGGCGATTAAAATTGCCGCTAGCTGGCAAAAAAATCTGGACGCATATATTAACACAGAAGAAGTTACCTTTAACGAAATCAAAAATCGTATAAGGAGCGGTAATTACTCCATTGCACTTTATCCCATTGGATACGGAACAACCGATGCAGAAGCCGCCTTACAGCAATTTTTATCATATGATAAGAGTAATATCTTCGGCATTGAAAATGAATACTTCGATTCGCTAATGGAAAAGGCACAATCTGAATCAAACACCGATAAAAAAGCGAAATTATTACACCAAGCTGAAAATTGCTTAATTGAAAGTAACTATATTTCCCCCGTTTATATCAGTCCCACAGTAGTTGCAACAACACCAAAGCTCAGCGGATTTATATTTGACCTTTACAAAGGGAATTTCGACTTTTTAAATGCAGTTAAATAAAAAAGGAATCGAGCATCGAATTCAGATGCCCGATTCCTTTTTTATTGTTGTTTAAAATTATTCTTCTTTCTTATATTCGTATTTAACCGATTCCTTATCGTTCTTTTTTATTGCTTTTGTCGCTTCTTTTTCTCGCGAGTCCATTTCCTTTAAATTAGCTAAAACGCCGAGTCGGTATGTAGTCGTAGCAAAAGCTTGTAACGAAACTACCGCAATGTGATAAACAATAAATTCGAGAATAAGGACACTCAAATAGATCGTAAAGAACGCAATAAAACGAGAAAACGACTTAGGCCCGGTAAAGGTAAAGAATATAATACCGCCAAGCAAAAGAATGAGAAAAATTATCCTACCAAATATATTCAAACGCTTTGACCAAGCCCACGCGCGTTCGGTAATTGCATCTTTTTTAAGACATTCCTCTACTGTTTTACACCGCGTTGTAACAACAGATTCAAAATTTTTTTCATAATCAAAAGTTCCCCCTCGCACTCTATTAGGATTAACTAATATCATTTTAGCATATATAAGTAAATTTGTCTATAAAAAAATAAAATTTAGTGCAAATTTTGTGCATTAAACTATAATAATCTCCTATTTTATGTAATTTATATCATTTTTTTGCGTTGTTTTCCTGATTGGTCGATTGTGTAGCCGTCCTTATAAATTAGCTTACTGACGGGTACTATTTTATATCCCCTGTCCTTTATACCTTCAAGCAGCCCTGCTAATGTTTCAACTGTGTGCTCGGTGCCGTTGTGCATCAGTATTATTCCGCCTGATTCAAGTCGTTTCATTACATTTTCAATCTGCTTTTTAGAATCATTTTCGGGTTTCCAGTCAACAGTATCCGCCGACCACTGAATATGGTACATACCTAACTTTTCAATCGCAGCAACAGTTTCATTATCATACTCGCCGTATGGCCCTCTATATAAAGTCGGCTCGATACCCGTTATCGCCTTTATTCGCTCGTTACACGCAAGCGTATCCTCGATAAATTTTGCCTCGCTAATACCCGTAATATGTGGGTGCTTATCAGAATGATTCATTATTTCATGACCTGCATCGTGCAGTTTTTTTACCGCGTCGGGATTCGCCTCAACCCACGTCCCCACGCAAAAAAAGGTTGCCTTTACGTCATAGCGGTCTAAGAGCTGAATAATATCATCTGTATCATCGGCACTCCATGCCGCATCAAAGGTCAATGATACTAAATTATCACTTCTATCAACCGAATAAATGGGCAAATAACGAATTTTTGACGCGCTCATTAAGGTAGCGGATAAAATTATCAGCACAACTGATACCAGGATTGCCGCTGATGCAATGGTCAAATTGCGCTTTTTTAATACGATATATTTCAAAATTAATCCCCCAAATAAAAAAAGTTAGTGACAATTATAAAAATATATGATATAATTCAGCTGATTATAATGCTGAGGTGAAAAAATGGAAAAATACAATATCGCCGGCTTAAATGTATGTGCCGAATTTCACTACGATAGAATGAAAACTAATATGCCTAAATATAAAAGCGATTTTGAAGGCAAACCAGATATAGTAATAAACGTACCGAAGGAAATATCTATGATTTACCAGGACAACAATCCCCATTTCACCCTCGGTAGCTGTGAATATTCAATAGCAGGAAATCAATTTTATACCCAGTTGCTCGACCACGACGGAATGATGCTCCATTCATCGTCAATCATGATGGACGGAAACGCTTATCTTTTCTCGGCTAGAAGCGGAACAGGAAAATCAACTCATACTGCTATTTGGCGTAAATTATACGGTAAAGACAGAGCCGTAACCTTCAACGATGACAAACCCGCAATCCGAATCATCGACTCAAAAGTGTACGCCTGCGGAACTCCTTTTTCAGGCAAAACGGACATCAATTTGAATGTGATTGTACCGCTTAAAGCCATTTGCTTTTTAGAAAGAAGCGAAACCAATCATATTGAAAAAGTACCACCATTTAAAGCAATTCCGCTTATTATAAACCAAACAATTTTTAAGGGACAAACACCTGAAATACAACAAAAGGTTCAAAATATGATTGCTAGAATTATTTCTAAAGTCCCTGTTTATAAACTAGGTTGCAACATATCGGGAAATGCTGCCAAATTAGCTCACGACGTAATGAGCGGTGAAATGTGCATATAATGAAAAAGACTAGATTAATCGAAATATTACCTGAAATAAACAAGGCATTTGATGAGGGACAATCCTTTTCCTTTATACCAAACGGGATTAGTATGCTTCCGACCATTGTCGGTGGACGTGACGCGGTTACAATAAAAAGACCAACCGACAAGCTTAAAAAATCCGATATTATTCTGTATCGAAGAAAAAGCGGTCAATTCGTTCTTCACCGTATTATTGATTTAGACGGTGACGACTATATCCTATGCGGAGATAACGAAGTTTATCCCGAAAAAAACATCAAGCATAATCAAATCATCGGCATAGTCACCTGCTACACTCGAAAGGGTAAAGTTATAGAAGCTGATAGCAAAAAATTCATCAGCGATGCTAAAAAAAGGGTTAATTCCCGTCCTTTCAGACAGTTTGTTTTCAGAGCAAAAAACAAGCTAAAAAGAATATTTAAAATAAAATAAAGAGGTTGCAGTTACGAAACCTCTTTATTTTACACAAATATCATTTTAAGTATCAACAGTGTTATCACTCCAGGCACTCCCCCGAGCGCAGAACACGAAACAGTCCATATATTTATCGGCAAAGTGACTCCTGTAAAAATTCCGCTTATGCAAACTACAGCCAGCGTTACAAGTCCTAAAAAAGCCGTTATCAGCATTGTGCGAAATGGTCGCTTGCCTCTAAATGAAAATATTATCAAGGCAATAGCACATATCGCCCCACCGATATAAAAAGCATACTTAATCATATTTTCTTCTGTTTGTCCTCCTCTTTTTTTATAATTTATATGAGAAGAGGACGAACGTTTATACATTAAAAATTAAAAAGCTGTGGTTATCCGCCACAGCTTTTTTCAATTCATTATTTTATCGGCTCAAAATCAGCCGCGCCATGCTTACACCAAGGACAAATAAAATCATCAGGTAGATTTTCATCCTCGTGAACGTAACCGCAAATCTTGCAAACCCAGCCCTTTTTGCCCTCTGTTTCGGGCTTCGGCTTAACGTTTGCGTGATAATAGGAGTAGGTCATCGTTTCGGCATCGGACACAACGCCAGACTCGTTAATGCTGCAAATAAACATTCCGTGAGTACCCAAATCAACGTAGTCGTCAACCTTTAACGACATATATGAATTAATATATTTAGGTAATACTACCAGTCCATTATCGGATTTTTCCGGTTCACAATCCGCAAACTTGTTTACATTTCGACCGCTCTGGAAACCAAACACCTCAAACACCTTAAACGGTGCCTCAACAGAAAGACAGTTCACATTCATTATACCTGTGTTTTTAATAACGTGGTAGGAATAGTTATCCTTACTAATAGTAACCGCAACTCTGTTAGGAGTATTGGTAACCTGGGTGACGGTATTAACGATTAGCCCATTGTCCTTTTTGCCATCGTTCGAGGTCACAACATAAAGTCCGTAGCCGATATTAAAAAGCGCGTTTAAATTATTCTTTTCGACAATGCCGGTCTTGTCATACTCGCTACAAAGCTCGTCGGCAAGCGCTTCGAGCTGAGCACTGCTATCCTCATTAAGAGCAGACATAATCGACACCTTTTGCTCGGCAAAGGTGATGTTCTTTGAATTTTCGAGCATTTTTGACATTATTCTGGCAGCCATTGGAGCCCATGTTCCGTTTTCGATAAAGGCAACCGTTCTATTCTGATAATTACGCTCGGTCAAATGGTTGATAAACTCGCGCATAAATGGGAAAATATCGCCATTATACGTTGTAGTAGCGAGAACCAATTTGCCATAACGGAAGGCATCCTCGACCGCCTCGTACATATCGCATCGTGCAAGGTCATTAAGTACAACCTTTGGACATCCCTTTGCCTTTAATTTGTCGGCAAGAAGATGAGCCGCCTTTTTTGTGTTTCCGTAAACAGAAGTGTATGCGATAACGATTCCTTCACTTTCGACCAAATAGGATGACCATTTTTGATAAAGGTCAATGTAATAACCGAGGTTTTCTGTAAGAACAGGTCCGTGAAGTGCGCAAATTGCCGAAATATCAAGTCCGCCAATCTTTTTAAACAAGTTCTGTACCTGAGCGCCGTACTTTCCGACGATGCCAAAGTAATAGCGACGTGCTTCGCAAGCCCAATCCTCGTCAACATCGAGTGCACCAAACTTACCAAATGCATCGGCTGAAAAAAGCACCTTATCATAGCTATCATAGAACATTATTACCTCGGGCCAATGCACCATCGGCGCGGCAACAAAATTAAGCTCATGTCGACCGAGCGAAAGGGTATCACCCTCCCCTACGACAACCTGATTGTCAACAAATTCGTTGCCAAAAAACTGCTTCATCATAGCAAACGATTTTGACGATGAAACAATCTTTACATCAGGATAAACCTTCAAAAAATTTGCAATATTAGCCGAATGGTCGGGCTCCATATGTTGAATTATGAGATAATCGGGAGTTTTTCCTTCTAACTCATCAGCTACATTATCCAACCATGCATGGGTAAATCGAGCGTCAACAGTATCAACTACGGCAATCTTTTCATCGACAATCACATATGAATTATATGCCATACCATTTTCGACTACATACTGCCCTTCAAAAAGGTCGATTTCGTGGTCGTTTACACCAACGTATTTAATATCATTTGTAATTTTCATAGCATTATTTCTCCGTTATTTTTATATTTTTCGGTTATATGCTTTAGATTTAATATAAACATAATACCACATTTTGATACAAATTTAAAGAACTTTTTAGGTATAAAATTTTGTCATTTTCAGGGACAGTTTTTATTTCCCAAAAGGGTCAATATTTTGTTATTTTTTTGACAATGTTAGGCAGTAGTAAAAACCGCTAAAATCGTTGACAATAAAGGTAATTTAATTTATAATAATCTTGTAATTTTACGATTTGGAAAGGTGGCAAAATAATGTCTTTTTACCTAAAAGGCGTCCACATCCCTCACTTAAAGCACACAGCCAATTTATCCGCAGTAAAAATGACTGCACCTAAATATGTTTCTATCCCTACCTCGATGCATATCGGGGCTCCTGCCACACCTATTGTCAAGGTTGGCAACTCGGTAAAGGTAGGTACGCTCATCGCTGAGCAAAATGGATATATTTCCTCCCCTGTTTATTCTAGCATTTCGGGTACTGTAACCGAAATTTCGGATATGCTTCTGTCGAACGGAAAGACCGCCCCGATAATCAAAATCGAATCGGACGGCGAAATGTCGGTTGACGAAAGCATCTCTGTCCCCGTAGTGAATAGCAAAGAGGATTTAATCGCCGCTATTAAAAAGAGCGGAATAGTTGGTCTGGGCGGTGCCGGATTCCCCACCTATGTCAAATTCGACACAGATAAGCCGATAAACGAGCTTATTATCAATGGTGCTGAATGCGAACCGTACATCACAAGCGACTCGGTAACAATAGTAGACCGAATTGACGACATTGTTTACGCTATCGACATTCACACAAAGTATGTAAAAATCGATAAGATCATCTTTGGCATCGAAAAGAATAAGCAGGCAGCTGTCAACGCGATCAAAAGCGCTTTTAAAAACAGACCGAATGTAGAAATCAAAACATTACCGACCCTTTATCCCCAGGGCGCAGAAAAGGTACTTATTTACCACACTACAAAAAAAGTGGTTAAAATCGGCCAGTTGCCTATCGACATTGGTTGCGTAGTATCAAACAGCTCGACAATAGCCGAAATCGGAAATTATCTGAAAACGGGAATGCCGCTGATAGAAAGATGTATCACCGTCGATGGAAATATTGTTAAAGAACCGAAAAACGTTATTGTCCCCATCGGCACTCCGCTCGAGGAAGTATTTGAATTCTGTGGCGGATTTACCGACGAGCCGAAAAAGGTGCTTTACGGCGGTCCTATGATGGGAATTGCCGTACCCTATCTGACGGTGCCGGTGCTGAAAAATACAAATGCTATTTTGGCATTCAATCGAACCGAAGCAAAGGTAGCAAAAACAACCGCTTGTATTAAATGCGGCGGATGTGTAAACGCCTGTCCCTTTGGAATAAACCCCGTTACAGCGACAAAGGCGCTTAAAACCGAAGATTTAGTCGGACTCGAAAAATCGGGCGTAGAACTATGTATGAGCTGTGGTAGTTGCTCATTCGTTTGTCCGGCAAAAAGACCGATTGTTCAAAATAATAAAATCGCAAAAGAAACTCTATTGAATTTGAGAGAAAAGGAGGCAAAAGCATAATGGCAACATCGAGAATGTATCTTTCAATTTCTCCCCATATCAGAAGTAAAATTTCAACATCAAGCATAATGCTCGACGTTATAATTGCACTTTTGCCTGCAACTGTTGCAGGCTGTATACTATTTGGATTAAGATCGCTTGCTGTTGTTGCCGTTTGTGTATTAGCTGCGGTTGCTTCCGAATTCATCTTTAACCTCATTATAAAAAAAGATCAGACCATCGGTGATTTGAGTGCCGTTGTTACAGGTCTCCTTTTGGGACTCAACCTTGCCGCTAATATTCCGCTTTGGCAGGCGGCTGTCGGCTCGATATTCGCCATTATCATTGTAAAGTGCATTTTCGGCGGTCTGGGTTGCAACGTTGTAAACCCTGCCATCACGGCACGAGTATTTATGCTCATCGCCTTTGGCGCAATGGCAAAGGTTGCATTTCCCGTTTCGGTAGATGCTGTTTCAAGTGCTACTCCCCTCGAACTGATTAAAAATGATGCAGCTCCGTCGCTTATTGATTTATTACTCGGTAAAAAGGGTGGCGCAATCGGTGAAACCTGCACAATAGCCCTCATTATCGGTGGTATCTATCTAATTGCACGTCGAGTAATCACCTGGCATATTCCCGTGACAATGATTGCTACCGTGTTCATTTTCAGTTTCATTATTGAGGATTTCAGTTTCATTTCGGCGCTGTCATGGACAATGTCGGGCGGTCTTTTTATCGGCGCGATATTCATGGCAACCGACTACGTTACATCTCCCTCAACACCGTTGGGTAAAATTATATTCGCGTTTGGTGCTGGTTTTATCACCGTAATCATCAGATTCTACGGCACCTATCCCGAAGGCGTTTCGTTCGCAATATTACTTATGAACATAGTTAACCCATATATCGATGCTCTCACCAAGAGAAAAATTTTCGGAGGTAGAGAGAAATGAAAAAACATTTAACTACAATATGTTCACTTTCAATCATTTGTGCGGTTGTAGCAATTCTACTTGCCGCAACCAACCATATCACCGCACCGATAATCAAAGCGCAGGAAAACGAAGCTGCATTTGCAGCTTTAGCCGAGGTTTTCCCCGGCGGTGAAGGATTTGAGCAAATCGACATTTCAAAACACGAATTGCCAAGCACAATTACCGAAGCATACAGCGAAAAAAGTGGCGGCTACGTATTCAAAATAGAAACTGCCGGATATAATTCAGGGTTCGTTATTATGTGCGGTGTCGACGCAAACGGAGCAGTTACCGGTGCAACCTATATCGCAAGCAGCGAAACTCTCGGCGCAGAAAAGGGCTACGGTGACACTCTCGTCGGCTTGACAAAAGATATAATCGACGGCGTTGCTACCATTTCGGGAGCAACAAAGACGACAGGAGCATACAAAAATGCCGCAAAGGATGCCATTAATGCTTCGGTCATTCTCGGTGGAGGCACGGTTGATTTGCGAGATGAAGCACAAATTCTGAATGATAATCTTTCCACTGCCCTGCCCGACGGCGAAGGTAAGTTCACTTCATTGTTTATTACAGAGGAGCTTGACGGCGTTTCTGCAGTTTATAAAGCAGACAATGGCAAGGGATACGTATTCATAAGTGGCGAAAACTTTATCGCAACCAATGCAAACGGCGAAGTAATTTCCGACGTTGACGATGATCTTAAATTGAGCATATCCGACTCGGCTAAAAAGATTATCAATTCAGAAATTAAGGAAATCGACATTTCGGGATACGAAAACATACCCAAACAGGTCGTAAAAGCATACAAAACAACCAGCGGCAACTATGTATTCGAGCTTAAAGCCGCAGGGTTCGGAATCAACGGCGATGCCTGGTATAACCCCTCGGGCGAATATATTATGATTAAGGCTTCTGCTACCGCAAACGGTAAAATTATCATGTGCGAAACCATTTCTCAGAAGGAAAGCGACGGCATCGGTGACACTTGTGCAAAACCCGAATTCTACTCGCAGTTTAATGGAAAAGAAGAAGTAAATTACAGAGAAATAGACGCAATAAGCGGTGCTACAATCACCACCAACGGATATAAAACCGCCGTTTCAAAGGTGTTTGAAGCAATAAAAATTC
>JAFOCH010000099.1 GCA_017381395.1 Clostridia bacterium | reverse complement strand
TAGGAGGTGATAAAATGGATAAAATCGTAATTTGCGAAAAATGCGGTGCAATGGTTAAGGTGCTTATCGACTGCACTTGCGAAAACTGCGGCATTAAATGTTGCGGCGAGATCATGAAGGAAATTTCTGCTGAAGAAGCAAAAAAATATTTGGATAACAAGTAATATACGGGTTTACGTATAAAAAGGCAGAAACGATTATTTCGTTTCTGCCTTTTTTATTATTTTAGTCCCTAAAAATACGACTCATTATTTTTTTAATAGTTCACCGATTGAGATTAAACAAACAATTTGTATTCTCGCGGGTTGCGGCGAGGACTTCCGCACGGGAAATGCCCTTTATCTCGGCAATTTTTTCGGCGGTGAAGGTAATCATCGAGGAATTGCAACGCTTTGCCCTGAATGGTACGGGAGCGAGATATGGACAGTCGGTTTCAATAAGCAGTCGGTCGAGGGGTATCTCCTCAATGCATTCGACCGCCTTTCGTGCGTTTTTAAAGGTAACAACGCCGGTCATCCCGATATACATACCGAGTTTCAGAATCTCTTTCATCATTTCGACACTACCTGAATAGCAGTGGACAACACCCTTTGGCTGGTATTTTTTTAAGATTTCGAGAACATCAGCATGGGCATCGCGGTCATGTACGATTATGGGCAAATTAAACTTCTGCGCTAATTCGATTTGGCGGATAAACACCTGATGCTGAATCTCTTTCGATGGGCCGTCGTCGTAGTGATAATCAAGTCCGATTTCGCCCACGGCAACCACCTTTTTGTTATCAAGCATTGATTCCAGCTCGGCAAATTCGGCGTCAGAAACATCGGCGGCAAACTCGGGATGTATCCCCACCGCCTGATATAAAAAGGGGTATTTTTCGGCTAATTTAAGCCCCTTTTTGCAAAGTTCAAAGCTACTTCCATTATTGATTATTCCGCAAACGCCAAACCTTTCTAAATCGGCAAAGAGGGTGTCGCGGTCGCTATCAAACGAGTCGTCATCATAATGAGCATGCGAATCGAAAATTCGCTCATTGGCGGCAAGCTCGGGTATTTCAAATGAATCGATAATCATTATTTTTCCTCATCACTATACATATACGGCACTGTGCATATTACACAGTGCCGCTTATTTTATTTTTTATCTGATTTTTGAGCCGGGCTCTACTCCGTCGAGGAATACAACCTTTACTCCGTCGGCGGTATCAGCGGCGAGAATCATTCCCTGACTCTCGACTCCGCAGAGCACAGCGGGTTTAAGATTGGCTACAACGATGACAGTCTTTCCAATCAGGTCGTCGGGAGTGTAGTAGTTAGCTATTCCCGAGGCAACCGTTCTCGGTTTACCTGTGCCGTCATTAAGGGTCAGTTTGAGCAATTTTTTCGCCTTTTTAATCGGCTCGCAGGCGGTTATCTTTGCCGCGCGAAGCTCAACCTTTGCAAAATCATCGATGCTGATTTCAGGCAAGGTAATAAGGTTTTCCTCCGCCTTTGCTGCGGCGGCCTTCTTTGCTTCGATTTCGGCGTGGATTTCCTCGAGCATCTTTTCGGCATCGATGCGTGAGAAGAGGGGCTTTGCTTCGCCAACCTTTGTTCCCACCTTGATTCCACCGAAATTACCAACCGATTCATAGCTGCGTTCGTCACAGTTCATTTGAGCGAGAATTTCGTCAGCGGTTGAGGGCATAAAGGGAGAAAGAAGCACGGCAATTACGCGGATACTCTCTAATAAATTATAAAGTACAGTACCGAGTCGAGCCTTCTTTTCCTCATCCTTTGCGAGTGCCCAAGGAGCAGTTTCATCGATGTATTTGTTCGAGCGACGGGCGAGATTCATTACCGCCTCGACAGCATCGGCCATTCGATATTCTGAAATGTACTTTTCGACATCGGAAACGGCCTTTTTAACAGCATTTTTGAGTTCGTCGTCAACCTCTTCAGTCACGTCGGCGGACTGAATTACGCCGTCAAAATACTTATTCTGCATTGCGATTGTGCGGTTAACGAGATTGCCAAGGGTATTAGCAAGGTCGGAATTGAATCGCTCGATAATGGTTTCGTAGGTAATGGCACCGTCGGCAGCATGGGGCATCTCGGAAAGGAGATAGTATCTGACCGCGTCAACGCCAAAACGGGCACAAAGCTCGTCGGCATAGATTACGTTTCCGCGCGACTTTGACATCTTATCCTCGCCAAAAAGGAGCCACGGATGACCGTAAACCTGTTTCGGCAGCGGTTCACCGAGAGCCATAAGCATAATCGGCCAATAAATCGTATGGAAACGGACGATATCCTTTCCGATAATGTGAACATCGGCAGGCCAATATTTTTTATACATTTCGGACGAGCCGTCGGGATCGTAGCCGATACCCGTGATATAGTTTGAAAGGGCGTCAATCCACACGTATACAACGTGCTCGGGGTCGAAATCAACAGGAATTCCCCACTTGAACGAATTACGCGAAACGCAAAGATCCTGTAATCCCGGCTTTATGAAATTATTGAGCATTTCCTTTTTTCTAGCTTCGGGATAGATAAAATGCTCGTTTTCCTCGATAAACTTTTCGAGCTGAGTCTGATACTTCGAGAGGCGAAGGAAGTATGCCTCCTCCTTTTCGGCGTGAACGTCACGTCCGCAATCGGGGCACTTTCCGTCAACAAGCTGGCTCGGTGTCCAGAAGGATTCACACGGTGTGCAATAAAGTCCTTCGTACTCCGACTTATAAATATCACCCTGCTCATAGAGCTTTTTAAATATTTTCTGTACCGTCTTTTCGTGGTTGGAATCGGTAGTTCTGATAAATTTATCATAGGTAGTATTGAGCAAATCGCAAATTTCGCGAATTTCGCCCGCTACCTTGTCAACGTATTCCTTTGGTGTTACGCCTGCCGCATTGGCATATTCCTCAATTTTCTGTCCGTGTTCGTCGGTACCCGTCATAAAATATACGTCATATCCCTGCATACGCTTATATCTTGCGATGGCGTCGGTCATTACGATTTCGTACGAGTTGCCGATATGCGGCTTTCGCGACGTATATGCTATTGCGGTAGTTATATAGAATTTTTCACCCATTGATATTCCTCCGACTAAATTACTTAATATAAAATCTATTATATCATTAATGGTCAAAATTTCAAGGTTTTTACGATTTAAAATATCTCTTAACCGCCTTCTCCGCTTCTTTTTTATCCAAATTCACGGCCTTGAGGGTAAGCGGACGCTGTGAACGGACGGTTACCGCCATTCTAACAACGTCATATTTTCGCTCAAAAGGGCCCTGCGAAATCTTTATCATACACGCTTTATCTCTTTTTACACGCAGCTTTTTAAGGGTCAGGCGGCGGTAGGAATCCATTACAACCCCGTCGAAAAAGCTGACGCCGTCATTCCTTTGATAATCCACCCTCACCGACAAAAAATAGAGGGTCACAAGCTGAATAAAGCTCATAATAAGCACAATCATTCCACTGAAAACGCGGAATATATTCATCAAATAAACTTCTAGAAGCACACTCAAAATAAGCATCGCAAGAGGTAAAATCACCGCCCGTTTCATAGTACGCTTTGGGCAGGAAAGGTCATATTTTTCCTTTACCGCGATGTCGAAAATGCGAAGCTGAAAATCGTTCGCTTCCCTCAATTTTACCGCGGGTAAAACAACCTCGCTCTCTCCCCTTTTTTTGCCGTAGCCCGCCGACGAAACACCAACCCAGCAAAAGCGCAAAAGTCGCATTATCGGCGGCACAATTATTATCACGGCGTTGATACACTCTCTCGCAATTTCAGTAGTGTGTTGGGAGATGAAACCGTGCTTTATGGTGATTTTTCGTCGCGAATCGTACAGCTTGAACGGGGTGTATTTGATAAACGAGAGGATGAACGAAACAGCAAAGCCGCTGACGAATATCATCGCAATTATGGTCGCGGCAGGTGGTACAATTCGACCCAGTAAAGCGGATGCCAAACTAAGTGTATCGCGTAAATCATTATTTATCTGACGGCCGAGAATTTCGCCCAGCCGCTTTATCGCAGGGGCTAAAATAATAAGTCCGGTTAGTGCTGATGCATTGGCAATCGCCATTATCGCCGCCATTCCAATCCGTGACCTATAACGCACCTCGCCCCTCTTTTCATCCCCTGCGACAGATAATAGCCGCTGGGCATTTTTAAAGCTGAGATAGATTTCAAAATCTGCCTTTTCTCCCCTGCCCGAATCGGTATCAAGCCGAGCCGAAACGGCACCGAAAAGAAACAACACCGGTCCCTTGATAATCGACAGCACCGACACCTTTGAAAGCGGAATGACGGCATGACGACGGACAAAAAGTCCGAAATCGACCACCATACAATCGGCATGTAAAGTAAGCGTAAAGCAGATCCATCTAAACACCGAAACGATTATTATAAGCGCGGATAAAATTAGTTCGGTTACGACAAGCTTGGACAGTACACCCGTTGTTCCGTAATTAAACAAACTCCTTACAAGTGGCAAAAGCAAAATGAAAATATAGCGGCGGGTAAACTTGAATATCATTAAAGGGTGGGTTTTGATTCTATTTTCCTCGTTCATTTTTCACTCTCTCCCGACAAAAGCATGGTTAATTTAAGTGCCTCGTTACGAGAAAGTCCGGGTATGGTTAGCTTAGCTCTGGCGGCGTGGACCCTGACCGAATAAAGTCCAAATATACGGTCGACAACATTCTGAGTGCGGTCGAAATAAATCATTCGCGGACAGGGCAAAATATACTTTCGACTAATAAAAACACCACGTTTGACGATAAGCGCAGTTTCGGTTATTTCGACAAGATATGAGCGAAAATATCGCGGAATATAAAAAAAGGCAATAAAGGCGGCAGACAGAGTCGATACCGCCATTATTGCTAAACAAATGTAAAAGGAATATACAGAAAGAATACCACAGATAAAGGCATCAAACGACAACACTGCACAAAGCCAAAATCGATATAACGAAATCAGTTGCCTTGATACCGCGATATTCATTAGTTTAGTCCTCGCCCTTCTTTTTCACAGCGTACCAGTATGCTTTAAACGCTTGTTCATTTTTATTATCTCCATAAGTATAGTATGCCGCATTTTTGATTTCATTCGGCAAATACTGCTGTTTATAATAATGATTTGGGTAGGAATGAGGATAAACGTAACCCTTTGCGTGACCGAGCTTCTGAGCTCCACCATAATGACCGTCGCGTAAATTGTCGGGAATCGGACCCGTTTTGCCCGCGCGAATGTCGGCTAGTGCGGCATCAATCGCGCAAATAGCACTGTTCGACTTGGGCGCAGTGGAAACGAGGATTACCGCATTCGCAAGCGGTATTCTCGCCTCGGGCAATCCGACCTGAAATGCCGAATCGACACACGCCTTTACAATCGGGATAATTTGCGGATAAGCAAGTCCGACGTCCTCGGCGGCGCATACGATTAAGCGGCGGCAGGCACCTGCAAGGTCGCCCGCTTCAAGCAGACGAGCAAGATAATGCAGAGCTGCATCAGGGTCGGAGCCGCGCATCGACTTCTGAAACGCAGAGAAAATATCGTAATGAGCATCTCCGTCACGGTCGTATCGCATAGCACTTTTTTGAGAAAGCTGCGTGGCTATTTCGGCCGTGATTATCGGGTTTTCGTCATTTGCAACGCATAGCGAACACAGTTCAACGGCATTAAGTGATTTTCTCACATCGCCGCCGCAACCCGAAGCAATCACGCTAACCGCTTCGTCCTCGATTGCTATATTTTTGCCGCTCTCGTTTCTTAAAAATTCGACAGCTCGTCTGACGGCAAGTTCAATATCCTTTACGTCAACCGGCTTGAACTCGAAAACGGTGGAACGGGACAAAATCGCATTGTATATGTAAAAATACGGATTTTCGGTAGTGGATGCGATGAGAATGATATTTCCGTTTTCGATATGTTCGAGCAAACTTTGTTGCTGACGTTTGTTAAAATACTGAATTTCGTCGAGATAAAGGAGTATTCCGTCGAGGGCTGAAAAGGTACCAATTTCGCCGATTATGTCGCGAATATCCTTTGTCGATGCGGTTGTGCAATTGAGAATGTGCAGCTTTCGGTTGGTTTTATTGGCTATAATTCGGGCAAGGGTCGTTTTTCCCACGCCGGAGGGCCCGTAAAAAATTAAATTAGGCACATTTCCACTTTCGATAATTCGACGAAGCGCCTTTCCGTTATCGACCAGATGATGCTGTCCTACAACCTCGTCGATTGACGACGGACGTATGCGGTCGGCAAGCGGTGA
The DNA here is from genome assembly GCA_017381395.1 of Clostridia bacterium. GTDB lineage: Bacteria > Bacillota > Clostridia > Oscillospirales > Acutalibacteraceae > UMGS1976. The sequence goes on along the minus strand of JAFOCH010000099.1, from coordinate 1,425 downwards.
CGACATAGCTCCACCTCCATTTTTATACTAATCTTATATATTTTACTATACTTTTCACATTTTGTAAAGGCGGTTAAATTGCACCCGAATTAAAGGAGCATGAAAATCATATATTTGGCTATACGAATGGTGGAGTGTGAGGTAAATATGTTTTGCGTTCTTTTGGTCGAGGAGGGAAAAAGGCAACGTGGTGGTGCTACCTTTCGAAAACCGAAAAAAAGGCAGGTTGACTGTGGCAATTTCGGGTATGAAATTATAACCACGAGAGCCAAAAGAAACCGACTCAATTATGATAAAATATACACCGCGATAAAGGGCAGACCTACGATAAAACAGGTTGACATAAATATTACAGATAACGGTTTGATTTCTCTCTTTGACGCGACAAGGTACAAGCAGCATATCGAGATAAAGACAATTCTCGCGATTTTAACAAAAGCGGCTGAATACAAGCGGTCGATTTCGATAGCATTTGTTGATTTGGATTGTCGGTTTTGCGGTTGCTTGGAGCCGCTGATGAATATTTCAAGCGAGGTTTACATAATCACAAATGAGATTGAGCAATATAACGAATACGCAAACGAGTATTTTTCTCTATTTGGTGTCGCGCCGATAGTGACAAACGGCATCGACATTCAGTCAAAATGCAGTGTAATATTCTCCCCCGCGGGAAATGGTGTTTTGCCACTCGACAAGGTGGTTTTTGCTCCTCGAAACGAATGCTATCACATCGACGGAGAATGCCTTTCGATGATTAACGGCTGTCCCGAAAAAATCGATAAAATTGAATTTGCAGGGGCACTTTTTGAACTGTGCAACGTGGAGCGATTCGGGAATATTAAGGGTGATTACATGAAGCGAAACGGAGTAAAGGAGGATATTAAATCCATTGTTGAGAGGATTTGTCTTGACATAAGTTGATTTTTTTATTATAATCTAAAAGATTATGAGATTATAATTCTCATTTGCATAAAAATTTTTATGTGTTGCGGTAATATTCTGTGCGCAAGCTGCTACACTTTTTTAATGCCGGCACAGCGGAGAAACGGAAGCGAAAACGCCATGTCAAAAACCATTACACTCACCGCAGAAGGTCTCAAAAAAATCGAAAAAGAACTCGAGCTTCTCACCACCGTTACTCGTAAAGAAGTAGCAGAAAAGATTAAGATTGCTCGTTCATTCGGTGACCTTTCGGAAAACAGCGAATATGATGAAGCTAAAAATGAGCAGGCACGCGTTGAAGCCAGAATCAGCGAACTCGAATCCATGCTCAAAAACTATACCCTTATCGACGAATCGAACATCGACAGCACAAAGGTTAATCTCGGCTCAAAGGTTCGTCTCCTCGACAAGGAATTAAAAGAAGAAGTAACCTATACCATCGTTGGCAAGGCAGAAGCTGACCCGATGAACGGTACCATTTCG
>JAFOCH010000017.1 GCA_017381395.1 Clostridia bacterium | reverse complement strand
TTTGTAATCAGCAGGTCGGGGGTTCGAGTCCGTCCACCAGCTCCATTTAGCCGAGCTTAACTGAATATGGGAGAGTTCCCGAGTGGCCAAAGGGGGCAGACTGTAAATCTGTTGCGCTTCGCTTCGGTGGTTCGAATCCACACTCTCCCACCAGACTCCGAAAAGCTGATTAAATCAATGCTTTTCGGACTTTTTCTATGTTTAAAGCACGTCTGAAAGTTTAAACAAAAATCGGCTTGGTACCCCAATAGTACCACAATTAGTTTTAACTTTTATATAAAAACCGCCCTACCAAATCAGGTGGGGCGGTCAATTTTTTTTATTTAACAATCATCTTCCGCCGCTTAAAACAAAATATATCGGCTTAAAGAAACGTTTTAAAATATAAGCAAACAGGCATGAAAGCACAGAGCAAATTGCCATTGTAATAACAAACAATACCAACACGGGCACATAAGGTGAAATATGCAATAATAAAGCCGATGTAACACGACCCATTATTGAATGTATTCCATAAACTATCATTGTAGATACCTGTTTTGGATAAGGTATCTTTTGATAAATCAGACCAACCAATACAAATAATAAAATTGCAACTATAGGAACGAAGATTCGAGCATAGAAAACTTGTATTATCCCATCGCATACCAACCAGTCAAGGAATGAAAATATAATAAGAAGGATGGTCGTCAAAACAATTGATAGTTTTTTGTTTTTTAATAAATAATCTTTTAATTTGTTTATTTCGCTTGTAAATTTTACAGATACGCATCCCGCCAAATAATAGCAGAAAAAATTGAACTGAAATAGAGGACGAATTTCATTACTAAATATCTCTACACCTATACTATCCTTTATAAAAATCGAAAACAAGGTAACTACAATAAATGTCGAAAGCGCAACACTTCGTTTTTTCAAAATTAAAAATATAATCGGCGCAAGTAATATGTATATTACCAACTGAAACATATACCATAAAACAAAAGAATAGCGATAAAACACAATATATTTTAAAATATTAAGCGGTGTCAAAACAATAGGAACATCTAACTGAATACCAAACGCACTACTAACCAAAAAATAAAAAAGGAAATAAAAGCTTGACCATGCTAAAAAAGGCATCAATACGCTTTTTACTCTCGTTCTCATCTTTTTAAACACATCGATAGCCGACTCCATATTCCTAAAAAATAAATATCCCGACAAATAAAAAAATATTGGTACCGCGGCTATAAATAAACCGTGGCAGAAAAATCCTTCGATACACGATGTTATATCGCTAACGGGCAAACCTGTCGCATTATATGAGTGTATGCCAACAACCATTATTGAACAAATAAAAAATATTACACTCATAAAACGACTATCAAATAATAATATATTCTGTTCCAAACTTCTATCCTTCATAACTACTCACCTTTCACACCTTAATTATATTTAATTAGTACAAAAAGTCAAACCCATGTTTATATAAAACAACCTTAGCAGCGTTGAAAAAAGACAGAAATTATGATATAATGAATTTGCAATCTACATTCGAGGTTTTTATAATGAAAAAAGGACTTATATTAGAAGGTGGCGCTATGCGCGGTATGTTTACCGCGGGTGTTATCGATGTTTTGATGGAAAACGGAATCGTGTTTGACGGTGCAGTCGGCGTTTCGGCAGGTGCCGCTTTTGGCTGCAACTATAAATCGGGACAAATCGGACGCGTTCTTCGCTATAATACCAAATTCTGCAACGATAAGCGATATGGCGGACTAGGAGTTTTACTCAAAACAGGCAACTTTTACAGCACCGAATTCTGTTACAACGAGGTACCTCTTAAACACGACGTCTTCGATTTTGATAGCTATAAGAAAAATCCGATGGACTTTTTTGTCGTTTGCACCGATATCGAAAAGGGTGAAGCGGTTTACCACAATTTTACCGCCTGTGAAGGAAATGGCTTCGATTGGATAAGGGCGTCCGCTTCGATGCCGATGGTATCGCAAATAGTCGAAATAGATGGACTGAAATTGCTTGATGGTGGGATTTCCGATGCCATCCCCCTACGTTTTTTTGAGAATTTGGGATACGATAAAAACATCGTTATCCTCACCCGACCGAAGGATTACAGAAAGAAAAAGAACGGCATTATACCGCTTGTTAAACTAAAATATAGAAAATACCCCAAGCTGATTGAAATTATGAAAAATCGGCACGAAACTTACAATGAAACCCTCGAATACATTGATAAAAAGGAGAAGGACGGCTCAATATTGGTCATTCGACCCGAAACCGCTTTGCCGATTAAACGAACCGAAAAGGATCCAAAAGCACTGACAATCGTATATGAAATCGGCAGAAAAATTGCAACAGAAAAGCTTAGCGAAATAAAAGAATTTTTAGGCGTTTAAGCTTGCTAATTCAGGTAATTTATATCCTGACCGTCGCAATAATCAAAAAGTTTCATGTCCGCGGTTACATTATTCATATTTATTGCCGATATTCTGCTATTTTGATAGGTTCTGAAATAATATATACCTTTATCGAGATTCATACACGAGGAGTAAAGGGTGTATGACGCCCTATTTCCCTCTACAATCACACTTCCCTTCGGCATTGCGACATTATCAAGTATATGAAAAAATGACGAAACAGTCTCGTTTTCGCTATCTAATTGAGGCAAATTTGCGCACAAAAACGCCGCTCGAACAAATCGCGAAACCGACTCAAAATCTCCCGGCAAACCTAAGGTGCCGTTTCCTACACCAAGTCCTTTTAGTTGATGATTGCTCCATGCAGTTGGATTGCAGTCAAATGGACTTATTTTAATATATTCATTCAGGTTGGTTAAATGCCAATCAAACGTAGGGTCATTCGTCATCACGCCAACGGGATTATCGTAACAAGTGATACCACTTTTTGCCCTTTCGACAACTATTGACGCTCCAGTTCGGTCACATACCATCCAATGAAGTGTGGCAATCGGAGTATCTTTATTTATCGGTACACTGACGAGCTCTATTGATGGAATGTTTTCTTTAACCTCGGCAACGGACGAAAAATTTGACAACACGTACAAAATAAAATCGTATGGCGGTATATTGATTTTGCCGTCTACGGCTTTTTGTTCATAGCACGCGTAACGGGAAAAATTAAGTCCCGCACAACCAAGTCCGTCGCAGTTCATCCCTTCTGCAAGGGCAGGATGACCGTCAATAACCGTGCCCATACCAATTATCGACCTATTAAGAACGTTCATTTCGTTCATTACGGGGTTTAGATAGCTAAAACCCTTATTCAAAAAAATCGGTGATTGATTGAACGAGTATGATAAATCCATATTCCGCCCAAAAAAACAGCCATAATCAGTTTTAAATCCCAAGGCAGTACACATTTTTGCACCTCTAAAATACAAATTTACATCTATTTTTTGAAAAAAACAGAAAATTATTCTCACTTACAATGAATATAAACCGGTTGAAAATCAAATAATCATATTGTATAATATAATCAAATTTAATTAAGGAGCGATAAACTATGAACAAATACGCAGGAACTAAAACCGAAATGAATCTTAGAGCCGCATTTTCAGGCGAATCAGAGGCCAGAAACAAGTACACATATTTTGCTTCTGTCGCAAAAAAAGAGGGATATGAGCAGATTGCCGCACTCTTTCTGAAAACTGCCGAAAACGAAAAAGAACATGCAAAATTATGGTTCAAGGAGCTCGAAGGTCTGGGTGATACCGCCGCTAACCTTGCCGCCGCAGCAGAAGGCGAAAACTACGAATGGACCGATATGTACGAAGGCTTTGCCAAAACTGCCGAAGAAGAAGGATTCAAGGAATTGGCTCATAAATTCCGCCTGGTTGCCGCTATAGAAAAGCATCACGAAGAGCGTTACAGAGCCCTTCTCAAAAACGTAGAAACCGCCGCTGTATTTGAAAAGAGCGAGGTAAAGGTTTGGGAATGCCGCAACTGTGGTCATATCATCGTTGGCACAAAGGCACCCGAAATTTGTCCCACCTGCGCACATCCAAAGAGTTTCTTTGAAATTCACGCAGAAAACTATTGATAACAAAATAAATAATTTCAGCTCTCGGTTGGAATTTAGCCGAGAGCTGTTTTTTTATCTTGCACAATGCGAATTTATAAATTATAATATGGAAAAATTGTGCCAGGAGAAAATATATGTCTAATAAAAAAGAAATTTTGAGAGCGGTTAAATTCACCCTGTTTTCGATAAGTGCAGGAATTATTCAAATTCTCACATTCACACTTTTAAATGAATTTGCCGATTTTCCCTTTTGGCCGTGTTATTTAATAGCGCTTATACTTTCGGTCGTATGGAACTTTACTTTAAACAGAAAATACACCTTCCACTCGGCAAACAACGTGCCGATTGCAATGCTTAAAACTCTCGCATTCTATGCCGTTTTTACTCCGTTATCCACCCTTTTGGAGTACTATTTAGCCGACAAAATGGGCTATAACGAGTACCTTGTAACCGCGCTCAATATGATACTGAATTTTGTATTAGAATATTTATATCAGCGATTTTACGTATTTAAGGACTCAATTGAAACGGATAAGAAATAATTATTGACATAAAAAACGCTCTGGTTAGCCAGAGCGTTTTTTTATTATTCAAAATTATTCAATGAACGATGAAAGACCAACAATGTACATTTGGAGAGCAACCATGTCGGACGAATCAACAACTCCATCGTTATTCAAATCGCAACGATCAGCATCAATAATCTGATTGATGTTGAGAATGTGCAACTGAAGTGAAAGAAGGTCTAAACTATTGATAACGAAATCCTTTGTAATATCGCCGGCAATGTTAGACTCGAAAGTATTTTCTTCATCTTCGATTGTAGCGCCATTGAGAACCTTTTCACAATTGATAAGGTAACGAACGTTATGAACTTCGTCAAGACTGTAAACGTCGATAGTATCGAGTGCTTCGTTAGCTGATTCAACGAGATAACGATCAGCTTCGATGAGCTTGCTATACTCTCTGGGAAGCGCTTCGATCATTGTACGAACATTCATCGAAACGTCAAAGAGCTCATCATATTCGTATGCCGGACGTTCTTTAACTTCAACCTGAGCGATATGAATACCATTATTTGAGTGGTACAGATTCAAGGTGCCGACTGAAACGTTACGGCAAGCGCCATTTGAAAGTGGCTGCATGCTGTTGCCCCACCAGTTGCTACCACCTGTGGTGATGTTGTAGCAGGTACCTGTACCTGTGTAAGAAGCAACCGAGCCGTCCTCGTTATATGTAACGTTGTAAAGAAGATTTTCCCAATATACACCGGGCTTTACTGTATCGCCGGCATAAATTGTAACGCCTTCGGGCACGTCAGTATAGCGGCCGTTGTCAGCATTGGGAAGCCAACCTGCAGAAATCTTTTGTCCGATGAGTTGGAGACTAACAATCTTCGGTGAAATGAGGGTGTTATTCTCGGTTTCTAATTTAATAAGAGTATCTGCTGCATCGATAGCAACCTGGATATTTTCAACCAATCTCTTTTCAGCTGTGCTGAGCATTGAATATGCGCCAAGAGCATTGAATACTGCGTCATTATCTGCCAATGTTACGGTTTCAGAAATTTCTGCGATCATGTTTGTAACCATTCTGAAGTTAACAGACTTTCTAAGAGCGGCAACTGTATCTTCGGCAGCGGTGAGTACAGAATAATCGGCAACAAGTGTCTTTCCCTGAGCGGTAAGAGTTTCGTACGATTTTCTAGCATCCCCTACGTAGAGGTAATTTGCAAATGTGATTTCGCCCATTGCAAGAATTTCGTCATTAACAATATTTGCTGCGTCGGTATCCTTTTTGAGTATGATAAGACGGAGAATCTCTGCCTCTGCGGCAACGAGGTTATCAATATTGGTAACGAGTGCCTTCTGCTCATCGGTGTAGCTTTCGTATTCAGCACGATAGCCCTCGATGGTTGACTTATCAGCAAGTCTTAAATCGTCAATTACGATTGCGCCGATTATATCATTAAAGTTTCCGGCAATAAGAGCGGGAACCTGTGCTTCGAGTGCTTCGAGGTCAGCAAGGTTAGTAACCTTTGCCTGTTCAGCTTCTGCGATAGAATCGTACCAATTTCTAACGGCTGATACTGCGATAATATCGCCGTAGGTAATATCGGTACCGAGAGCTGCGATTGACTGTGAAACAGTATCGCCGTCGAGATTAGCCAAAATTGAGTGATTTAACATGTACAATCCGTTATCCCAAACAGCTGATCTCTTATAAACACGGATAGCAGGTTTTACATTTGAGAAATCGTATTCGGTAACTTCCTTGCTTAATTCATAAACGAGTGTGTCATCGTTATAAACTTCAAATTCAAATGTACCGTTTTCAAAACGAATTACTACCTTGTGATACGGGATACCGATATCTTCGGTTTCGCCAATAAGGTAATCCGATGCATCTGTATAAGAAATGCCGCCACCTCCAATAGAGGCAATATCAGCACCATAGTAGAAACGGAACTTTCCGTGGTTGTCATTTGTGCCTGAACCGTATGAGAAGAATGCTACGGCTAAATCGCCAAGCTGATATACGATTCTGTTATTTGAGTTGGGGTTCTGGTTGTCAGATTTGGTTCCAAAGCTAACCTCAAACTTATCACCGAGGTTATAAGCAATTTTTGAAACAAAGTATCTGTCTCCGCCCTTAACTGCAGAACTGGTAACATTACCTTCATCATCGATATGGTAATTAACGCTGTCGCAGCAGAACCATCCGTATCTAATGCTAGCACTTTCGCCGGTGTAATACTCAGACGAAGTAGGCATTGTAATATCAACAAGCCCGGTTGTGTCAATCGCAGCCGTTGCGGAAACAATGCTTCCGGCGAGAATCACGATTGTAAGCAATAAAGAAATTATACGTTTACTCATTTGTTGCATCTCCTTTGCATAGATAGGTAGATTTTATCACATTATTCATAAAAAAGCAATAATTACATACATATATAAAAGCCAATTCTACAAAATAAACAAAATGGCGGCTTGAATTTCTACATCAAGCCACCATTGTCAAATTGCTTTATATATTTTGTTTAAAAAACACCCAATATTTTTGTTTGAAGCGTCAAAATATCTACCGAATCGAGAATACCATTCTTATCAATATCCGCTAAGGTAACTTCACTATCCGAAAGGATACTAATTTCGAAGAAATGCTGCTGTAATTTGAGCAAATCCGAACTTGTACATGAGTAGTCCATATCAATATCACCATAATCAACCACACTCAAATTAAGAGGACAAGTCTTGCCTCCGTAGGAAATGGTGAGGGACTTTGACCCAACTGAACTTGAATCAAATTCAGATACAGTATAATCGGTATCGATAAGATCAAATTTACTTCCATCGCTATATGATGCGGTTACAACCATTCCACTGGTATCGAGAGTTTCTCCCTTCATATAAACGGTTTTTGTGGGGTTAGTTGTCACGTTAATAGCTTTGAGAATCTTTGTCGTTTGGGTAAGCGGGATTATGTGATCCTCAGAGTAAGCATCCGCTCTGACTGTAAAACTAGGTACGCCATTATTATATCCAAGTCCAAAAATCTGGCGGTCGTCAACAGAATAAGTATAAATGATACTTTTACCTGTTCCATCGGGACGAATGGTACAAATTGCTTTGGGCATGTTATAGTAAATATATCCATTGTAGTAGATAGCACGCACAAAATAATTCGGATACCCACCGCCATTTGTATTTGGAATTTTCCATCGTTCAGTAAGTGTTACCAATGTAGTAGATGCCCCGGTTGTAAAGTCATAAGTGCAAATCATACCTCGTTTATGTGTGTATACAAAAACATCCCCTGCCATAAACACCGATGAAATACTATTTTTCCAAAAAGCATTACTGTCATAAGTTGTATCGGTTGCTCCTTTGGTCAAATACCCCTCGTTATACCCCTTGTCCAATGCAGCGGTATCAGAGAAAAGGAAGCATCGGTGATCAACATTAGAAAACAATCCTGATGAATAATAATCATCACTTCTAACGTCAACATTGTACCATTTTCCACCGGTCTTTACCTGGTTCCACATGCATCTGTTTGTAGTAGAGTACGGAACAACCTCATTCTCAATGCCAAGTAAATCGACGCAATATTTAAACGCCTTTGCATATGCTTCACAAACGCCTTTTTTACTTACAAAAGCACCATAAATTGTATAATCATTTTCGGTCACGGTATCGTATATATCAACATCATCCTCATCGACACATTCGATATCCAGAATCATTCTATCATGTAAAAGCAGCAGCTTTTGAATGTCGGTCATGCTGCTATCAAGATCGCCGATAAGCGCATTAACGGATTTGTTAATAGCTGTTTTTGCAGATTCAACTTCTTCGGCAGTAAAGAGGTATACAGGAGTAATCGTATTCACATATCCATCAGAAGCAATTGAGCAATTTATAGTCTTTGCAACGTAAAATACATCAGGTCGTTCATTAAACACATTCTCGATGGCTGTCGAAACGTCGTTATATGTAGCTGAATAAGAATGTACATAAATGTTTTTTGCCATATCCTTGTACCCTAAATACAATTGCTCTTCGAGTTCACTTAGGGTGGTTGAATATGTCACTATTTCACCCGAAGCTACGATAGCCACCGGCAACGCAGTAATAATCAACACAATTGATAAAATCGCACATAAACACTTTTTTAACCTGTTCATTTTTTCCTCCAAAGCTAAATTTATTGATTTCATACATAAACATTTTAACATATGGCATCATTTATTTCAACAATTGTTACAGTTTTTTTGAAATGGGGTTAAATCTATTGATTAAATGGAGAAAATATTGTAAAATAAGATTAAATTTATAATATAAGGAGGAGAATTTATGAAGAAATTTCGACTAATTTCCATTATTTTGTTATGCTTAATAATATTCTCCTCGTGTAATTCAGGCGGCAATTCGAACGAAACCCTTCCTGATAACAATTCCGGCAAAAAAGAAGAGAGTGGAATTGCACTTCCCTTTTCCTCTACCGATTCGCTCAACCCCTACATCGCGGTAACAAAGGTTAATCAGGAGCTGAGTATGCTTCTGTACGACCCACTTGTCAAGCTTGACGATGCTTTCAGCCCTGTATATTTTCTGGCCGACGAAATTAGCATTGACAAGCAACGGGTCACCGTCACCTTAAAGGACGTTAGATTTACCGACAGCACACTGCTAACCGCCGACGACGTAAAATACTCCTTTAATCAGGCAAAGAAAACCGATAACAAATACAAGTCACAATTTGATAACATTAAAGCTTGTTCGATATTTGACCAAAAGACGATTATATTTGACCTTTACAAACATGACCCGTATTTTGTCAATCTGCTTGATTTCCCTATTTTTAGAAACGGAACGGCAGAAACAAAGGACTCAAACGACCGAACAATTCCTCCTATTGGATGCGGTCGATATGTAATAGATGGTGAAAACAGCTTTCGACTCATTCCGAACAAAAGCTATTATAACGGAAAAGCAAAGTTTGATTACATCAGCTTAATTGATACACCCGATAACGAGTCGCTCTCGCACATGGTCGAGGTTAATGCCGTTGACATGATATACTCCGAATTTTCGGATAACACAATTCCGAAGATGAACGGAACGCAAAAAAGCATTCCGCTGACAAACATTGTTTATCTGGGAATGAACAAAAACAACCATCTTTTATCAAAAACCGAGATGCGTGTTGCAATCAGTGCAGCCCTATCCAGAGCCGAAATCGTAAAGTCCGCATATTTCAGTTTTGCAACGGCTGCTACTGGCATTTTCCCTGCCAATTGGAAGGAAGCAAACGAGCTTCAACACATCAGTTCGGAACAAAATATTAAACAAGTAGTTGCTTATCTCGAACAATTAGGTTATAATAGTAAAGATACCGACGGCTATTACGTTGCCCAAACAGGTGAAAGAATCACCTTCACCTTGCTTTATAATAAAGAAAATATTTCGCGTAAATTGGCCGCCGAGCTTATCGCTCAACAGCTTAAACAGGTCGGAATCGAAATCATTATTACCGAAGCCGAAAGCTTCAAGGATTACAGCCAAATGATTCAAAACAATGATTACGATATATATATCGGCGAGATTAAGCTGAATAAAAATATGGACCTTCGCGACGTGTTTTTAAAGAATGTAATTCCTGGAGTGAGCGAAACATATACGAGCGAAATGATCAGCGCTTTTTATGAAAACAATGCCGATATTTCCACCGTTATCAGTGCGTGTGTCAGTGAAATGCCGATTATTCCCCTCTGCAACCGAAAGGGCGTTTTTGTTTATTCAAATGCAGTTGAGGATATTAAGATCAGCATAAGCGACATTTACACCGATCTATAATAATGAATAAATTTGATTTGCATCAATCCGCATAGGTTGCAAATCATTCGCGATACAAATTACACATAATGCGGAGAAAAGGAGCATATTATGATCTCTTACGAAAACAGAAACGGTACAATCACAATTTCAAACTCATATTTTGCAAAGCTTATCGGTAATGCGGCATCATCCTGCTATGGTGTAGCCGGAATGGTTCCTAACATTCCGCAGAAGGTTGTTGGCCTTTTCAGACGTACACCCGAAAAGGGTATCACTGTTAAGGGTAACTTTGACTCTATAACAGTCGATCTTCATATAATTGTAAGCTATGGAATAAATATTAACGCAATTGCAAACAGCATTGTACACAAGGTTAAATATACCGTCGAATCCACAACAGGTATTAAGGTTAAGAAGGTTACCATTCACGTTGACGGAATCAAAACCGAATAACACCTTACATTTTAGCGATAAATTTTGGGAGTGTTTATAAAAGTGATAAACGGACAAATTCTTCGTGACGCATTCATTTCGGGTGCGAACAATATTACAAATAACCGCGAAAAAATCGACCAATTAAACGTATTCCCTGTTCCCGACGGTGATACAGGTACTAATATGTCGATGACTATATCAAGCTCTGTACGTGAGCTCAGCCGTCTGAGCAACCCTACTGCAACAGTGGTTGCTGATACAGCCGCTTCATCCTTCCTTCGTGGAGCAAGAGGTAACTCTGGTGTTATCCTTTCTCTCCTCTTCCGCGGAATTTCAAAGGGATTAAAGGGACAAACCGAGGTTGGCGGTAAGGTATTCGCAGAAGCTCTGTCATTGGGCGTTACCGCCGCTTACAAGGCGGTTATGAAACCGACCGAGGGCACCATTTTAACAGTAGCCAGAGTTGCAGCAGAAACAGCCAAAAAGGTTGAATCTGACGACTTTGTCGAAACATTTGAAGCAGCACTTGACGGCGCAAAGGAAGCACTCGCTCAGACGCCCGAGATGCTCCCCGTTCTCAAAAAAGCAGGCGGTGTTGACGCCGGCGGTCAGGGACTTGTCACCATTTTGGAAGGAATGCTCGAAGTATTCAAGGGCGGAAGCATTATCGAGGGCAAAACTGCACCCACAGTTTCGGCTCCCGAAAAGTCACTTTCCGCAGCCGCAAGCTCTGATGCAGAAATCACCTTTACCTACTGCACCGAATTCATTATCAATCGCGACAAAGCTATTACCACCGACCCGTTGGAGCTCAGAAAGTATCTCGAATCGATCGGTGACAGCTGCGTAGTTGTTGACGATGAGGATATTATTAAAGTTCACGTTCATACCAATCATCCCGGCGATGCTATCGAACACGCTCTCGAATTCGGTCCCCTCGTAAATCTCAAAATTGAGAATATGCGCGACCAAAACGAGCGTATGAAGCACGACGACCGCGAAAGCGAACCCGAAAAGATTTCGACACCAAGCGGAAACGACTATACACCCGTTAAACCCGAGAAGAAATACGGATTTGTCAGCGTTTGTGTTGGCGACGGAATTGAACAGCTCTTTACCGACCTTGGCGTTGATACCCTCGTTAGCGGCGGACAAACAATGAACCCCAGCACAGAGGATATTCTCCGCGCAGTTGAGCTTACCCCTGCCGAGACGGTATTCGTTCTCCCGAATAATAAGAATATTATCATGGCTGCAGAGCTCACTGTGCCGATCGCAACCAGAAAGGTTATAGTTCTTCATACCAGAACTATACCGATGGGAATTTCAGCTATGCTCGCATTCGACCCGAGCGCCGACGACGATGAAAACGCCGTCAACATGATGGAAGCCGCCGATAACGTTACAACAGGTCAGATTACCTATGCCGCTCGCAACAGTAACTTTGAGGGTTATGATATCAAAGAGGGCGACATTCTTGCAATGATTAACGGAAAGCTTTCATTCACCGAAACCGACGCTATAAAGGCGACCGTTAAGCTGACAAATAAAATGTGTACAAAGAATTCGAGCTTTGTAACGGTTATTTACGGCGAAGATATTAGCGATGCTCAGGCAGAAGAGGTTGTATCCAAGTTGGAAGAAAAATTGCCGAGCGGAATCGAGATTAGTGCAGTAAAGGGTAATCAGCCCGTTTACTACTTTATAATCTCTGTCGAATAAAAATTAAATAAGCCGGAGGGAAGAAAAAATGACCGGCGACAAAATATCTACAATTAAAGGTGTTGGCGATAAACGCGCCCAACTTTTTAAAAGGTTGGGCGTGGATACCGTCGACGCCCTTTTTCATTTTTACCCCCGAAATTATATCGATTATTCAAAGATAAAGGCCATAAAAGAAACAGAAATCGGAGAAATCGCCTGTGTGAAAGCAACCGTAATCACTTCCCCTGCCGAAAACCGAATTCGCAAAGGTTTGACATTATACAAGTTTAAGGCCGAGGATAACGGAATGCGGCTAAACGTCACAATTTTTAATAACAAATACCAGGCGAATAAAATTAAATGCGGTGAAACGTATATGTTTTATGGCAAGATTGGCGGAAGTTTGATTTGGCGTGAAATGTCGTCGCCCGAAATTCTCACCCCAGACGGCGCAAAAATTAGACCGATTTACCGCCAAACCGACTCACTCAACACATACGCTATCGAAAAAACGGTAAAAACCGCCCTTTCGAGCGCAAGATTTGATGAATACTTACCGCAGGAAATTCTGGATAAATACAAGCTTTGCGGATATGACTATGCGATTAGAAATATTCATTTTCCTGACAGCTTTGCCGCACTGAATAAGGCAAGGCGCAGATTGGTTTTTGACGAGCTTTTTGGCTTACAGCTCGGAATGAGAATGATTAAGCAGAGCAGTAAACTCGCCAATTCGTACAACATAGAAACCGATTACACGGCCGAATTCGAGCAGTTGCTCCCCTTCTCGCTCACGAATGCGCAGAAAAATGCGATTAGCGACTGCGTTAACGATATGAACCACGGAATTATGATGAATCGGCTCATCCAAGGGGACGTCGGCTCGGGTAAAACGGCAGTTGCCGCCGCTGTTTGCTATACCGCGATAAAGAACGGATTGCAGGCGACCATGATGGCTCCGACCGAAATACTCGCCGAACAGCACTTTGCATCATTTGTAAAAATGTTTTCCAAAACGGGAATGCAGATTGCCCTTTTGACCGGATCAACTACGGCAAAAAAGCGAGCAGAAATCCTTTCGCGATTAAAGGAAGGCGACATCGACCTGATTGTTGGCACCCACGCGATAATTCAAAATGACGTTGAATTCAACCGACTGGGGCTCGTTATCACCGACGAACAGCACCGATTCGGCGTAAATCAACGCGCCATGCTTTCAGCAAAGGCACTTAATCCCCACGTTATGGTTATGTCGGCAACGCCGATTCCGCGTACACTTGCACTGATGATTTACGGTGACCTCGATATTTCCATACTCGACGAGCTTCCACCGGGACGTCAGCCAATCGAAACCTTTGTAATTAACAGTAAAATACGAGAGAGAGCATTCGGTTACATTAAAAAACATCTCGACGAAGGTAGGCAGGGTTACATCGTCTGTCCCCTCGTTTCTGACGAAAATGACGACGATAACAGTAACAAAATTGCCGCCGAAAACTATAAA
>JAFOCH010000098.1 GCA_017381395.1 Clostridia bacterium | reverse complement strand
GATTAACCAAATTTCGATGCAAATGTCCACCATTTTTGCCGCTCTGGCGGGTGCGGAAAGAGTATTCTCGGTAATGGATGCCGAGCCCGAAGCCGCCGATTCCGCCGACGCAATCCCGATGGGCGAAATCAAGGGCGAGGTCGAGATTAAAAACGTCACATTCGGCTATCTGCCCGACAAGGACGTGCTCAAAAACATCTCCCTCTATGCAAAAGCGGGGCAAAAAATCGCCTTTGTCGGCTCGACGGGTGCGGGCAAAACCACCGTCACCAATCTGCTCAACCGCTTTTATGATATAAAGAGTGGCGAAATAACCATCGACGGCATCGACATTCGCAAATATCGTCGTCGTGACCTGCGCAAAAATATTGCCGTCGTATTGCAGGACACCCACCTTTTCACCGGTACCGTAATGGAAAATATCCGCTACGGACGTCCCGACGCCACCGACGACGAGGTTATCGAGGCGGCAAAAACCGCCTCGGCACATTCCTTTATAATGCGCCTGAGTGACGGCTACAATACAGTCATCGAGGGCGACGGTGCCTCGCTGTCACAGGGTCAGCGTCAGCTGCTCAATATCGCCCGTGCCGCCGTTTCAAAGGCGCCCATTCTCGTACTTGACGAGGCGACAAGCTCGGTCGATACACGTACCGAGCGGCACATCGAACACGGACTCGCCCGACTGATGAAAAACCGCACAACCTTCGTAATTGCACATCGCCTCTCGACAGTTCGCAATTCAGATGCTATAATGGTACTCGAACAGGGCGAAATTATCGAACGAGGAAGCCACGACGAGCTGCTCGAAAAGAAGGGACGCTACTATCAGCTTTATACAGGAGCCGTCGAGCTTGACTGATATATTCTCGCGCTATTTGAGGAGGAAAAAGTAAAAAAATGAACGTTAAATGGATGCTAAAAAGAATAAAGAATCTGAACTTTTCACAAATCCCCAACTTTGTCGAAAGGGTGCATAAAAATTCGGGAAAATGTAAGCTGTCGATTTATTTCGATATGGCAACCTGCGCACTCAAATACGGCGCAGGATACGTCGACTACACCATTTTTGGTATGTACGATATGTCCGCCGACGAAAGACGTCAGCTCATCACCCGCGAAAAGAATAATAACTATGTAAAGTATCTCAACCCCGCCGAGCATCGCAAGGAATTCTCTGAAAAACACCTGTTTCTCAAGAAATACAGCGACCAAATAGGGCGCGATTGGCTCTATCTCCCCGATGCCGACGAGGGTCAGATTGCCACATTTTTTGAAAAGAACCCTGTCTTTATGGCAAAGACACTCGACGGAATGTGCGGCAAGGGAATCGAAAAACTGAAGGTAGCCGATTTTGGTTCGGTCGAGGAGCTGAAAGCAAAGCTTGAGGCCGATAATCAGCCGCTCGTCGAGGAGTTTATCACCCAGCATCCCGACATCAGCCGCATTCATCCCCACGCAATAAATACCGTGCGCATCTGCACCTTAAAGGATGCCGACGGAAATGCTCACATCGTCTTTGCTTGTATGCGATTCGGTCGCGGAGAAAGCACGGTTGACAACTTTAACGCAGGCGGAATGAGCGCAGTAGTCGACTTTGAAAAGGGCGTACTTATGGGCAGGGCGATTGATAAAAGCGGTGACCTTTTTGCCGCACATCCCGACTCAAACGTGACCTTTGACGGCGTCGAAATCCCCTTCTGGAAAGAGGCGGCCGACACCGTACTGACCGCGGCAAAAATGAGCGAGCATATCCGCTATATCGGCTGGGACGTTGCCATTACGCCGAATGGGCCCGTACTCGTAGAAGGAAACGAATTTCCCGGCCACGACCTGTTCCAGCTTCACGGACAGCTCGACGAAAACAAGGGAATTTTGCCCGTATTTGACGCCATCGTCCCCTATTCCGAGGTCCTCAAAGGCATAAAGAAATAATATCCGCGCAAAAAATAAACGCGCAAAAACCGCCCTCGCAAAGAATCTCGCGCGCATATAATATAATGTGATAGTTAAAACCACTCGCAACAGCGGGTGGTTTTTATACCTCCCACACCCCACAAAAAAATTTTTCACCCACCCTATTGACAAAAAACACTCCCCTATGCTACAATACATTTAACGATTAGGTTAAATGTTAAATGAAAAGGAGGAAAAACCTTGGCTTTACAGCAAACACTTCGCGCACTTGCCGACCCGATTCGGCGCGAAATCCTTAATATGTTAAAGAATGGCCGCCTCTCTGCCGGCGAAATCACCGACAAATTCCCTGTAACAGGAGCGTCGATTTCGCGACATCTGTCGGTGCTGAAGGATGCCGACCTGATTCGCGACACCCGCGAGGGAAAATTCATTTTTTACGAACTCAACACCTCCGTTTTGGAGGAGGCAATGCTGTGGCTCATCGACCTGAAAGGAGACAGTGACAATGATTAAAAAGAACAAATTAACACTCATCATCACCTCGATTATCACCCTTTTACCCTGCGTTTTCGGGATGATTATGTGGGATAAGCTGCCGAACACCATGGCTACCCATTGGGGCGTCGACGGAAATGCCGACGGCTTTGGCTCAAAGCTTTTTGCGATACTTGGTATGCCGCTGATTATACTGGCGATAATGTGGCTGTGCATACTGATTACGGCAAAGGATAACCAAAAGGTTGAGCAAAATAACAAGCCGTTTCGCCTGATACTGTGGATAATGCCGACCATTTCCTGCATAGCAAGTGCGGTGACCTACGCTTTCGCCCTCGGCAAGGATATTAACGTCAGTTTGATTTTACCCCTGCTGTTCGGTGTAATGTTCACCGCGATTGGCAACTATACGCCAAAGATGAAGCAAAATCGCACCATGGGTATCAAAATCAAGTGGACCCTCGAAAACGAGCAAAACTGGAACGCGACCCACCGCTTTGGCGGAAGGGTATGGTTTTACGGCGGATTTGCCATGATGCTGACGACGCTTTTACCCACGAAAATAATGATTTGGACAATGTTTGCGATTATGCTGCCCCTCGTTTTCGCCCCCGCAATTTACTCCTATCTGTATTACAAAAAGCAGGTAAAAAACGGCACCTACGAGGTATCGAATAAAATTAAACCTCTTTCTAAAAAAGGCAAAATCGCAACCATAATCGCCATTTCGCTGATACTTTGCGGCGTTGCCGTGCTGATGTTTACCGGCGAGGTTGAGGTGAATTACGGCGACGATTCCTTTACGGTCGAGGCGACCTACTGGAGCGACCTGACCGTCGAATACGACGCGGTTGACAGCATCGAGCTGTGCGAAAATGCCGATTTCGGTACGCGAGTAAGCGGCTTTGGCTCGGCTCGTCTTTCACTCGGCAATTTTAAAAGTGACCAGTTCGGCAACTACACCCTCTATGCCTATACGGGTAGCGAGGACGCAGTGGTCATTTCGGTCGACGGAAGCAAGCTGGTAATCGGTGACACCGAAAATCAAACGGCAGCCGAAATCTACACCAAGCTATCCCCCCTCTGCAAGTAACCCAAAACAACAAAAAAACACGCGGAAATTTCTGCGTGTTTTTTTATCATTACATTTTCTTTTTACCAATTACATTGCCGAGGCGGATTCGCGTTTCGACGTCATTTTTTGTGCTTTCGACAATCTTTTTATCAATTTCGACGTCGCCGCCGATAAGGAGTATTACCGTTGAGCCGCCAAATTCGAAATATCCCTTTTCCTCGCCCTTTTTAAATTCGTAACCGACCTCGTGATTATTGCGAATCTTTCCGACCATTAGCGCGCCAACCTCAATATGCGCCACCCTGCCGAAATTGTCGGTGTCGAGCAAGCTGACCATTCGGTGATTGGTCGAATAGGGGTTAAAATCGCAGGCAATCGGTCGGACGGTATGGAGCAATCCCTTTATCTCGTAGGAGTCGGCGATTTTGCCGCTGTCGAGGTAGGAATAGCGGTGATAATCGTCGACACAAAGGCGGAAAACGAGGCACCAGCCGCCATAAAACTGCTCGGCAAGCTCATCGCTATCAACGAGTGATTCCACCGAATAATGTGAATTTTTAATATTCAGCTTTAACCCTTTTTCAATTTTATAGGCGGAAAGGCGGCTGTCGGCAACCGAAATCAGCTCATCTGCCCCACTCTTATCGCAAAAGTCCTTTTTCCTGATAAAAAAGTCGTTAAAGCAGCGAAATTCGTCCATCGACCATTCCGAAACGTCGATACTATTCTTTTTTACAAATCCGGGGATGGTCCTGCGCGAAAGTCGGCTATGCTGCCAAAGAGAGCCAAGCCGCGTAAACCAAATCCGCGAAAACACCCCTTTGAGCAGCAGACGGCCAATCGCCGTATGATACAAAAAGCGGAGGGACAAGCTCTCCTTTTCCGAGCGTCCCTCACGCATATTTTTACTATTATTCCTCATGATTTTTTAGTGCAGGCAAGGAGCAGGACGATTGCGATAATTGCAACTGCAGTTGCAATAAAATACCATGCCTTGCCCGGCTTTTTAAACTTGAAATTGGTGACAAAAAGCACCGCTACAACAGCGAGCAGAATGGTAGCCGAAATGGCATTCGGACTCTGCTTCATAAAGGCGAAAGCAAAGTAATAAAGCGGGAAAATCAGCGCAATCGCAGTAACGGGAAGTCCGTAGAATACGCCCTTTTCCTCCTTTGATACTACGTTAAACCAGCCGAGTCGAATGATACCCGCGAGGATATAAAGCACCGCGGCGGCAAAAAATGCCCATGTCATCGGATCGCCAAACCCGTTTGCCGTAAAGATAAACTTGCTGCAGATCATTACCGGGAACACGACAAAGGAAACCGTATCGGCAAGTGAATCGATCTGAATACCGAATTCCTTTTGCCTTTCGGTGCGGTCGCACATGGATGCAACCTTTCCGTCAAAGAGGTCGCAAACGCCCGCAATTATCAGGCAGCAAACGGCAATTTTTAAACTGTTGCATATGGTCATTCCGTAAACGGCGGCAACAACGCCGAGATATGTAAGAACTACCGAGCGATTATAAACGCCGATTAAACATTTCTTCATACTCTAACTCCTCAAAGATATTATGCACCTATTTTGATATTATACCCTCTATTTCACCAATAATCAACAAATCTTTTCAAATTAACAAATTTTACACACATTTTTATCACCTTTGCGAAAAAATTAGGGTGCTTTTTTGCTCATTTTACCGCTATTTTCACCCTTTTGCTTTGTACCCTATGCCAAAATGGAATATAAAAATTGTTATACTTTGTCAATAGCGGATTTGATGGCAATAATGGTATAATAATATAAATATTCTTTTCAGGAGCCGAAAATGAAATATAAATACGTTTTATTCGACCTCGACGGCACCATCACCGACCCATTTGATGGAATCACCGCATCAATAATTTACGCCCTCGACAAGTTTGGCATTTCCGTCCCCGACCGAAAGGAGCTTGCCGCCTTTATCGGTCCGCCGCTGGTAGACTCGTTTTCTAAATATTACGGCTTTTCTCACGGATGTTCGCTTGCCGCTGTCGGCTACTATCGCGAATATTACGGCAAAAAGGGTATTTTTGAATGCACCCTCTACGATGGAATAGCCGACCTTTTTCACAAATTAAAGGATAGCGGGGTAAAAGTTATCATCGCCACCTCAGAGCCCGAACATTTCGCTATAAAGCTGATGGAACATTTCGGGATTGACGGCTGTTTTGCAAGTATTTGCGGAGCCACCATGGACGAAAAGCGCACAAACAAGGACGAGGTTATCCGCTATGCCCTCGACCGAAACGGGATTAAAAACACCGACGAGTGCATTATGGTCGGCGACCGAAAGTACGACGTCCTCGGGGCAAAATCAGCTGGGATAAAATCGGTCGGTGTCCTCTATGGCTACGGTAGCCGCGACGAAATGGATGCCGCAGCCCCCGACTTTATCGCCGAAAGTGTCGCCGAGCTTGAAAAGATATTGATGTGAGTTTTTGTGATATTCACCTTCCTCATACGAGGGAGGTGTTTTTTTACAAAAACAAATAGTAAGGAAGTTTTTATTGAAATGTTTTACATAATATGGTAAACTTAACTTGCAGAACCGCTTAACTGCATTTGTTTTAATTACACTCTACGGAGGTCTGAAAATGAAAAAAGCATTGTCAATTTTATTAACCTTAGCACTCATGATAAACGTGTTTACGGCTAACATTATAAGCGTCACGGCAAATGCATACGAAATAGGAGAAGAAGGACATTATATTTATTATGTTTCTAATGGAGAAGCTGAAATTATATACGTTGACGGAGATATATCCGGTAACGTGGTAATTCCTGAAAAATTAGGCGGATATCCTGTAACAAGTATTGGCACAGATGCTTTTCAATTCTGTTACAACCTCAAGTCGGTTGTAATTCCAAGCACCGTAACACACATCGGTGGGTATGCCTTTCACGAATGTACTAGTCTAACCTCAATAACTATACCGGACGGAGTAGTAAGTATAGGAGACAGTGCTTTTTATGATTGTACCAGTCTTAAATCAATAACTTTGCCCGACAGTATAACACTCATAGAAAAAGAAGCTTTTTATAACACTGCTTATTATAACAACAGTAATAATTGGAAAAATGACGTTTTGTATATCGGCAGACATGCAATTAAATCAAAAGAATCTTTATCAGGTGACTATGCCATAAAGGAAGGAACATTGACAATTGCCGGTAATGCTTTTGAGTTTTGTTCCGGACTGACATCAATCACAATACCTGACGGAGTAGTAAGTATAGGAGACAGTGCTTTTTGGTTTTGTACCGGTCTCACGTCGGTAACTATACCCGATAGTGTAGTATTCCTGGAAGGACACGCCTTTTATAAGTGCACTAATCTCAAATCTGTTACATTATCTAATCAAACGGTATATATAGGAGAATATGCATTTTATCAGTGTACCGGTCTAACCTCAATAACCATACCTGACAGTGTCGTTCTTATAAATAATTATGCTTTTCAGAAATGCACCAATCTTACCTCAATAACCATACCTGATAGTGTAGCATGGATAGGAAAAGAAGCTTTTAAAGATTGTGGTTATTATGCCAACAATGAAAACTGGGACAATGGTGTTTTATATATCGATAATCATTTGATTTCAACAAAAACAACCTATTCAGGAGCTTATTCGATAAAAGAAAAAACATTAACAATAGCCAGCGATGCTTTTAAATCCTGTTCCAAACTCACGTCAATAACTATACCTGACGGTGTGATAAGTATCGGAAACGGTGCTTTCATGTCCTGCACTGGCCTCACATCAGTAACCATCCCTGACAGCGTTGCCATTTTAGACGAGTATGCATTTTATCAGTGCACAAAACTCAACTCTGTTACATTATCGAACCAAGTATCGTATATTGGCGCATGGGCCTTTTACGGTTGTAGCAGTCTCACCTCCATCACAATACCGGACAGCGTAATATTTATAGACGTGCTGGCATTTTCAAAATGTACCAGTCTCACCTATGTAATCCTTCCTAATGATTTATCATGGATAGAAAAGCGTGCATTC
>JAFOCH010000097.1 GCA_017381395.1 Clostridia bacterium | reverse complement strand
CCCACCAAAGCTGACGCGAAATACACCAGTCCTTGATATTCTCCATCCAGTTATAATAAATCTTATCAAATCGTTCGGGGATAAACTTTACCTCGCCGTCGCGAACTGCTTTGATCGCCGGCTTTGCGAGGGGTTCCATTTTAACAAACCACTGCTTTGATACGCGGGGTTCAACTGTGGTATGACAACGGTAGCAAGCACCAACGTTATGCGAATAGTCCTCGACCTTTATCAGTGCGCCTTCGGCTTCGAGATCGGCAACAATTGCCTTTCGTGCCTCGTATCTATCCATTCCGGCATACTTGGGATATTCGTCGGTAATCTTTGCATCGTCGGTCATTACATTGATAACCGGCAGATTGTGACGAAGTCCTACCTCAAAGTCATTCGGGTCGTGGGCAGGTGTAATCTTTACAACGCCGGTACCGAAATCCATTTCGACATAGTCGTCGGCAATAACAGGGATTTCACGATTAACCAGCGGTAAGGTAACTGTCTTACCCACTACGTCCTTGTATCTTTCGTCATTCGGGTTTACGGCAAGTGCTGTATCACCGAGCAAGGTTTCGGGACGAGTGGTGGCGATATTCATATAACCGCTTCCATCAGTGAAGGGATAACGAACGTGCCAGAAATGTCCTGCCTGGTCCTCGTACTCAACCTCCGCCTCGGAAATTGAGGTAAGGCAGGTCGGACACCAGTTGATAATCTTTTCGCCACGATAGATGAGTCCCTTTTCGTAAAGGCGAACAAACACCTCGTTTACCGCCTTGTTACATCCTTCGTCGAGGGTAAATCTTTCTCTATCCCAGTCACATGATGAGCCAAGCTTTTTAAGCTGCTCGACAATTCTGCCGCCGTAGGTACGTTTCCAGTCCCAAGCTCGTTCAAGGAATTTCTCTCTACCGAGATCCTCCTTCTTTAAGCCCTCCTCGGCCATAGCTGCAACAATCTTTGCCTCAGTGGCGATTGAAGCGTGGTCGGTACCGGGAAGCCAAAGGGTCGCTCTGCCCTGCATTCTTCTGAAACGGATAAGAATATCCTGAAGTGTATTGTCAAGGGCGTGTCCCATATGAAGCTGACCGGTGATATTGGGTGGGGGTATAACGATGGTGTAGGGTTCCTTCTCGGGATCAATCTCAGCATGGAAAAATCCACCATCTACCCAAAATTTATAAAGTCGGTCCTCTACCGATTGGGGATCGTATGTTTTTGCTAATTCTCTGCTCATGTAAATCCTCCTCGCAGATTCCATATAAATAATATTCTATCTATTTATTCAATTTTTGTCAAATATTTTATGATACTTCTGCATATTCTTTTATAAGAGTTTGAAAAGTGGCGAAAATAGTACCAAAAATGGTACAACCCCTTTGCTAAACTATAATCAACGAAACAAAAGAAATCAGGAGGAAATATAAATGACAAACGGACAGATTTTACACACTCTCTTTGAAGGGCTTATGATTATCCTACTTATTATCGGATTCATATTCGAGGACAAACTGGTTGCATTCGAGGAAAAGATAATTCGCCGCCACAAGCAAAAGAAACGCAGAGCGGCAAAAGCCAAAATTATTAAATTCGTCCCCTATACCGAAAACACCAATATCGCAAAGTAAAAAAACGCGGTCGAAATGACCGCGTTTTTTACTTTCACATATACTGCAAAATATTCTTTACATGGACGAATTTGATAACGTCCTTCTTATTCTTTAAAATTTCGGTAATAATTTTGTCCACCTGGACAAATTCGTATCCGGTGAAATTCACCGCGGACATATCAATTAAAAAGTACATTGGCGCATTCGAAATCGGCTCAACCTTTGAAATCCAATTTTTAAATCCGTCGACGTCAATAAAGCTGATAGAAGCGGTGATATTGCTTTCGGTTTCGGGGGCAGTGAGTCCGTCAAGCATATCGTTAAAGCTGCCCAGCGTATATATCTTTTGGCCGTCGCTGACTAGGTCTATTCCGCACATTTTAAGGAAATGCTCGTTAATCTTTCTAAACTTGGATGCGGTGGATGGCTTCATTACGCTTAAATTGGCAAGTCCGCATCCCAAATCAGCTGAAATGAGCATATCGTTTGTCGTTCTGTTCTGTCTAAACCACTTTGCAATCGGCGGTGCAATTTCGTAAAGGACGGGATAAAACTCGACCGATATTGCGGAATTGGTACTCTTATGACTCCAAACGGTGTACGCCGTACGCTGAACGTCTGACAGTGAATCAACGTTATAATGTATAGAGGCGTAAATCATATTTTTATCAAGCTTTTTATTACTATACTTTGTATTATTGTTCGAATATTCGATTGACGCCGAAGCCAAAAGGGTTGTATTAGTAAAATTACCCGCGTTGATTATTCCAAAGCCACTTGCACTAAATGTATTGACCAGAGCTGAACTCAAATTACGGTCGGTAAATACATAGGAAACCTCGTACCAGTCGGGACGTCCGACGAGGTGTGAAAGCATTTCGGTTTCCCATTCCTCGGTAAAATCAAAATCCAAAACAAGCGCCTTTATCGCGTAAAGATAATCGCCAAACGCAGTACCCTTTCCCGCAAAGCCGAGAAAACGAATGGAGGACGAGGGTAAGCAATTTTCGATAATATAATCATACGCTTCCCTCTTACTTTTAAACTGCTTTCGAATGTCGATAAGCGGCTTGTTTGTAAGTACGGAATTGACAAGCGAAACCGAATTTTCAGTCACAATGAGATATTCCGACTGAATGGCAACATTATTCGCAACAGTGTATTCGTAAGGAGTATTGTCAGAATAAATTATTGCCCCTTTTATATACTTTGAAAAGCGCTTTATTGCATCTGCAGGGGTTGTCCTCTTGAAATAAAAGCCGTATTCTGTTGAGCAGTAGTCAAGCCAAAATTCGTCCGCGGCACTTCCGCTATGCAGATAAATTGCACCGCCCAAATTTCGCGCAACCAATCCTTGAAGTGAACGGAGTGTTTCGACCGTGTCGTCATCAAGCTCAGAAACGTCAATAAGGCATATATCAGTGACCTCAGAGGTAGAGTAAAATACATTTTCGATGGTCATTTTATTAAGCGTAGCATCAGTACGGGGAACCATTCCCTCGTAGCGTTCGTCAATTTCGGACGAGGTAGCTTCGCTCGAAGGGTCATCCGACGAAACAAGCTCGGATAAATTAGAATCGGTTTGAGGCGAATTCGACGGTTCGGTACACGAAGCAAACGACAGTAAAAGTAAAATAGATACCAAAACCGAAACGATTCTCTTCATAATTTAGTACGCCTCCTTATCATAAGCTGACAATATAATACCACACTATTTTGAATTTATCAACTTATGATATTTTTAGGGCACAAAGTGACTTGTAAAATCAATAAAAAATGATATAATAAATAAAAAAACAATAAGGAGATTCACTTATGACATACACATACACCACAAAGGGCGTTTGTGCCAGAAGCATTACGATCGAGGTTGAGGATAACATAGTCAAAGAGGTAAAATTCCTCGGCGGATGTAACGGAAACACCTCGGGAATATCAAAGCTTGTCGTCGGAATGGAAATCGACGAGGTTATAAGCCGACTCGAAAACATCCGTTGCGGATTCAAAACGACCTCCTGCCCCGACCAGCTCGCAAAAGCGCTCAAAGAAATTAAGGAAAAAGAATAAATAAAAAAATCCGATGCAAATGAATGCATCGGATTTTTTTACTACCAATAGGGATTAGCAGCAGTCATTGTTACAACCGCAGCCGCATCCGCAGCCGGAAGTAGTATTTGTGCCGAAGCCGTTTCCGCAGCAAGCGAAGATAAGGATAAGGATAATTATCCAAGTGCAGCAGCCGCCACCAAATAAACCGTTATTACACATAATCGTTCTATCCCCCTTTCGTCCGTACAGCTTTTTGCTGTACCAACCTTCACCATCATTCTATGTAATTTTTGATTTTTGGTTACAAGGGTTGAAGCAACTTTCGCATAAATTTTCTGCCGCCCGACTAAAATATAAATATCAACGTGACGAAAGGACTATTTATGTTTAAATTCAACGGGTTTACGGCAAAGGCAAATATTGCGCTCAATCTCGCAATTGATTCAGCACAAAATCTAGGACACACGTACATTGGCAGTGAGCATCTCATTATCGGCATTCTGCGTGAAGGTAACGGTGTTGCCTCCAGTATTTTAAAGGAAAAGGGCATTACTGCCGAGCAGATTGAAAAATTATTGGAGCAGACGGTTGGCGTTGGCGGAAGGACGCTTTTGACCCCCGACCGATTTACACCGAGGGCTAAAAAAATTATTGAGCTATCCATTACCACCGCCAGACAGATGGGCAACACGTTTGTCGGCACCGAGCATATTCTCATCAGCATATTGAGTGAAAATGAAAATTACGCGGTGAAATTCCTTGCATCGTCGGGAATAGATACCGAAAAGTTCCTAAACGACCTGATTAAAATTTCACAGTCGGCATCGGGCGGCTTTTCGCCACAGGAAAAAGACGGCGCAAAGAGTAAAACTCCGCTGGTTGACCAGTTTGGCACCGACCTGACCAAAAAGGCAAAGGCAGGGCTTCTCGACCCCGTATTTTCGCGTGAGGAAGAGATTGACCGACTGGTACAAATCCTGCTCAGGCGAAGCAAAAACAACCCCTGCCTAATCGGTGAAGCAGGGGTTGGAAAGACAGCAGTTGCAGAAGGGCTTGCGCTCAAAATCGCCGAAAACGACGTGCCCGAAATTCTAAAAAACAAGCGGATTATTTCCATTGACCTGACGTCGATGGTTGCGGGAACAAAATACCGCGGTGACTTTGAGGAGCGGATAAAAAGCACAGTAAATGAGGTCAAAAAAGACGGAAATATTATTCTATTTATTGACGAAATTCATACGATCGTAGGTGCTGGGTCAGCGGAGGGCTCGACCGATGCCGCCAATATGCTTAAACCTGCATTATCGCGTGGAGAAATTCAGGTTATCGGCGCGACAACCCTTTCCGAATATCGAAAATTCATCGAAAAGGATGCGGCGTTGGAAAGACGCTTTCAGCCACTCAGCATAAGTGAGCCGAGCACAGATGCAACGATAATGATTATAAAGGGGCTACGCGACAAGTACGAGGCGCATCACAAGGTGAGAATCGACGACGAGGCGATTACCGCCGCCGTCGAGCTGTCAAAGCGATATATTTCCGACCGATTTTTGCCCGACAAGGCAATCGACCTCATCGACGAAACGGCGGCGAGAGTACGACTTCGGTCGATAACTGCGCCGGTTGATTTAAAGCAAATTGAGGACGAAATCAAGTATATTTGCGACGAAAAATTATCGGCAATAAAATCACAAAATTTTGAGGAAGCGGCAAGACTTCGCGACAAGGAAATCGAAAAGCAAAATGAACTTGACGCACTCAAAAACACCTGGCACGAAAACTGCGAACACAGCTCGGGTGCCGTACTGTCGACCGATATTGCCGAGACGGTTTCACAGTGGACAAAAATCCCGATTAGCCGATTGACCGAGGAGGAAGGTATGCGTCTTTTGACGCTAGAAGCCGAGCTTCAGAAAAGGGTCGTCGGTCAGGACAAAGCCGTGTCATCGGTGGCACGAGCAATCAGACGCGGCAGGTCGGGAATCAGTGACCCGAATCGGCCAATTGGATCATTCATTTTTCTCGGTCCGACGGGGGTCGGAAAGACCGAGCTGTGCCGCGCTCTCGTCGAGGTAATTTTCGGCTCTGAAAACACGATCATCAAGCTGGATATGTCGGAATATATGGAGAAACAATCTGTATCCAAGCTTATCGGCTCTCCGCCCGGGTACGTCGGCTATGACGAGGCAGGTCAGCTCACCGAAAAGATTCGCAGAAAGCCATATTCGGTCATCCTTTTTGACGAAATTGAAAAGGCGCATCCCGATATTTTTAATCTGCTTTTGCAAATTCTGGACGAGGGAATTTTGACCGATTCACAAGGCCGTAAGGTATCATTCAAAAACACAATTATTATCATGACATCAAATATCGGTGCGAGAAGTATTACCGAAAAACGAGCATTTGGCTTTGGCGAACAGGACCCGTCGGGATTTATAAAATCCTCTGTCACAGACGAGCTAAAAAGGACATTCAGCCCAGAATTTTTAAACCGAGTGGATGATATAATCATATTCGAAACACTTAAAAACGAGGATATGACAAAGATTGCAGAAAAGCTGCTTTTGTCGCTTCAAAATCGACTATTATCCATCGGAATAACGGCTGAATTTGATACGAGCATAACCGCCCATTTGGTAAAAAACGGATTTGATAAGGCATATGGTGCCAGACCGCTTAATCGCCTTTTGCAAAAGACGGTTGAAGATGATTTGAGCGAAATGATTTTGGCCGGTGAAATCAAAAACGGTGACAAAATTATATGCCGAATGGATAACGAAAAGCTAAAAATAGAAAAGCAGTCTGTGTAACAAACACAGACTGCTTTGTTTATTATTCATTCAGAAAATCTTCGACAACTGCAAATAGATGCACGGGTGAAAGTTCGAGCCGATTACATTTATCAATCAAGTCCATTATTTCCACCCTATCGGTAGTTACATCGTCAATCGAAACCGTCCCACAAGATATGCCGAAGGTCACGGCGGTTTTTCCCTCAATTTCGATAAATTTACTGGTTAGACTATACAAGGTTTATACCGCCTCCAAAAAAACTCACTAATAAATATTTTCGCACAAACGGATTGACCTTTCAATACAACTTTGGTTGTATTTTTTATAGTCCGATTACCGATATTTTTTCGTCCTCGATGATTGCCTTTATCTTTGTTATCTGTTCATCCTGACGCTCGACAAGCATTTCAGCTATCTTATCCTCGACATCCTTGCGTACCAGACGGCGTAAATCACGCGCTCCGCGTACGGAATTTTCGTGAGCTCTCTTTGCGAGATTTGAGCAAACAGCGGAATCAAAGGTGAAGTCAATTCCCTTTTCGGCAAGAACGGGTGAAAGTTCACCAAGCATAAGCGCCGCAATACTTTCGTAGTCGGTGACCGAAAGCTGATTAAACACGATAATTTCGTCAATTCGACCGATAAATTCGGGACGTAAAAACTCCTCAAGTGCCTTCATAACCTTTTCTTT
>JAFOCH010000096.1 GCA_017381395.1 Clostridia bacterium | reverse complement strand
TGTGCCGAAGGCAACTACGAATGCGATGATGTGTATGTTGAACGCGATAGATTAAATACTTATGTTCGTGTTGCTCTTGATGTTGAAGGAATTACTGATGCTGGGTTGAAATCAGGTGATGAATTTATATACAAGGGATATGTGTTTACCGTGCTTGATGAAACGATAGCTGTTTCAAACAACTTTGTCGGTTGTGCAAAATATTATGATGACGCTCTCGCTGATTGGTGGTATTATGACGAAGAACCCGAACCTCCCACCAATACCATTATGGGAATTTTGGAAAGTTTATTAGACTAATTCCCCCTTTTGCCGATAGCACCACAGGCTGCTATCAAGGGCTAATATCTAACCCAATAACGAATCCCCGCCGATTACTCGGTGGGGATTTTTCATATCCTTGGACTTCTATTTATCCTTACACCCATATGGGAACTGAATGGTATATTTTTAACAGCATTATTTGCATCTACGGCAAGTGCGATCGTGACGGTTATGCTCGCTTTAACAATAAAAAATAAAAGGATTCCACTGTGATAGCATTTTGCAAGAACATTAAAGAATAATAAAACAAGCACCGATGGCATAAATGGTCACGGTGCTTCTGCTTTTTAAAACAGTTAAATTGACAAAATTCAATTTTTTAATATTTTATTTGCCAATTTATTGAAAAACCTGGTTTTTAATGTTAATATATAGAAAAGAGGGGGCTGAATTTAATGATTTGTAAAAATTGCGGAAACGAAATGGGCGACAATGATATTTTCTGTCCAAACTGCGGAGCTAAAAAAGAACCACCCGCGACAAACAGCACACTTATGCCTTTGTTTATTATTTGTGGTGTTTTAACGGTTGTTATATCGGCTGTTTTTATTCATTTATTTACCGGCAATACAATCATAAACAATGCACCGGCGCAAGTATTGGATTCTAATACAGAAATTAACCAATCGTTATTGGAAGGTAATCCGTATCAGTCATGTTTTACAACGTATGCAGATTATATTCTTCCTCAAAGCGATACCATGTACAAACGTTATAATGATATAAGAGAAATGTCTAACGACGCTCTTTTACTTGCAAAACATGAAATATATGCCCGACATGGTAAAAGCTTTGATAATGCTTCTATTCAGGAGTATTTTAATGCACATGATTGGTATTCGCCGAGCAATTCAGAGTTTGAGCTAAACGTTTATGAACAGTCTAACGTTTCTTTATTAGAGGTTACGTTAGCCATTAGAAATGATACATTAGATTATGATGCTAATCCGTACCTTTCAGCAAATCGTGCCGAATATATGATTCCCGAAAGCAATAGCGTCAGACTTTACGAAAACGATTTACTCGAATATACAAAAACGCAATTAACAATAGCCCGAAACGAACTTCTTGCGCGTCATGGATATGTTTTTAAAGATTCGGATTTGCGCACATATTTTTATTCAAAACCATGGTATGTGCCGTCAGTATTGGGAACAGATTTTAATTTTTCCGTACTTAACCCTATCGAAACTAAAAATGTTTCTATGGTAAAAAGGGTTGAAAAGGTGGCGTCAAAAGATAAAGTTTTAACCATACCCGATATATCTTATAAAGATAAGTACACAAAAACCCTTAATGACGGCGAAAACTGTTATCATATACCGACCGTAAATTTAAGTGTCGTAAAATCGATTAATGACAAAATATATAGTGAGTATAAGTGGATTAAGGGTGAAATCGAAGACCCGGACAGTCTAGTATTGCTCAATGTAGCATATTCTGTAGGTCAGTATGATTATGCAGCATCTGTTGTAATGAAGCTGCAATATGATGCTGATTGCGAGTATTATAAAGCATATAATTTTTCTACAGTTACCGGTAAGGAGCTTTCTGCCGAAGAAATTTTTGCTCTTTACGGTATCACAGAGGAAGAAGGACGCGATAATATAAAAACAGCACTTACAGATTTTTTGAAAGATTTACCTGATGAATATTCACAGTCTACTTATAAAAAGAAAACCTTAGCGACAAAGAATATAAATGCTGCTGTACCGTTTATAAACGAATATGGTAATTTGTGCTTTTATGCAGAAATCTATTCGCCTGCAGGAGCAGAAACATACGAGTATGCAATTACAATGTCGGGATATATGTGTGATATTTCATGTTATTCTAACCATTAATAGCGTTTGATATTATTTAGCATTATCACATAAAGAACTCCCCGCCGATTTTTTCGGCGGGGAGGTTTTTTTGCACTCATAATTATTTTCGGCTAAATTTTCTTTTTCATCAGTCCGTGCTTGTTGCAATAGATATACAGATAGCCGCCACGGAGGTTAAGTCGCGTTTCGGCGTTGCCCTCGGGATAGAATTTGACAAGCTGCACTCGGTCGCAGTTCAAAAATGCAATAAAGGATATAAAATGCTCCTTTGTCATATCGTGATTTACCGTCACAAAATGCTCGTCCTCAACCTTTTCGATGGTTATTTGATGGTGGTCGTCGGTATCTTCCGCTTCAAGCGGCGGCAAATTGATTCCACAGCAGCTGATAACCGCGTTTCCCACCGCTGACATAATGTTTCCACAAATGGGACAGACGTAGAATTTTGACCGCAGCATATTTGCCGAGATATTTTTGTTTACCACCATATCGCCCGAAATCAGCTCCATAACCGAAACCGAAAGCGCTTTTGCCAGCGGCTCGATTAAGGTGATGTCGGGCAATCCCTTTGCCGTTTCCCATTTCGAAACCGCCTTGTCGCTTACACCGAGCAAATCGGCAAGCTGTGCCTGGGTGATTCCTTTTTTCTCGCGTAAATTTTTGATTGTAGCGCCGGTTATATAGCTATCCATCTCATCCGCTCCTTTATGAAATCATTATAACCCCTGCATACAAATCCCGCAACCTACTCTCCGTTGACAAAAGAAAAAATCCCCCACCGAAATCGGCAGGGGACGGGCTAATCAACCGTTTAGCATTATGTTATTTTCATATTCTATCCACTCGTCATTTATACCCCAATGAGTTAGTCCAACCATCAAAATATCGTCAGCAGTAATTAGAAGGCGACGATCGCCGAAAAGAAATCGCAGTACGGGGTATTTTCTGTTTTCGTCATCAAAACCAAAAAAAGTGATTTTTTCATCCTCTGTAGAAACGATTTTTTTATCAAGTATTTCTCGGTCGCAAGGGGAGTATTCGTAATAAACAAATCCATACTCGTCGTCGGATTTTTTACGGCTTTCGATTAGAATTTTTGCATCGTCAAAGGATACCACTATTCCGCCGCAGTCGAGCAGATTGTCGTCCATTAACCAATTAAGATCGGTTATTTCAATCTGATAAACGTACTCATTCGCTCTTTTTAAAAATTCACTTTGTGGTATTTCTTTTAGCGTTGTATTCACCTCTTGATCGCTATTTGCATAAGGGCGGTAATTGACGTATTGCAATAGCAAATTCAGAATTTTCCGCTGTGTTTCATCGGGATCGGAATCTATATTCAGGTCGCCTTCTGCCCAACGTGCTGTTCGTTCTATCAGAGTTTCTCTGCCCATTTCCCATGGCTCGTCGATGCAAGGGAATACGTTAGGACTGACTCCACTTTCCAGTAAGAATGAAACGGCAGCTATATTGCCACCCAAGCTTGCATCTGACAGTGGCTCCACATCTTCACCTACACCATAAATAGCGGGATTTGCTCCCATATCGATAAACGCTTTTAAATCATCGTCATAGCGCTGTTCGGTTTCCAAATCATAGCTTATGATAAAATTACTGAGGGCGGTGTAACCATACCTGTCAATGCTGTTTATGTCTACTCCGTCATGCACATATTTTTTAATTAAATCCAAATTTTTATTTTTCGCCGCTTTAAAAAAGGCCGCCAATTCCTTTGAATTTTGCTCGTATTTTACGTACTGATTTACCAAATTAAAAATTTTTTCGGGTACAAAGCAGTAATGGCTGTATATATCCTCTTTTTTTACCCTGACCGTTTTGGGCTTGTACGGAAAACCGCGTGATGACAAAAATTTGGGTAAACCATACTGAATATCATCCTCGTTAATATCAATTATCGCGTTTACGGCATAATGCCCGTTATCCTCTTTGCGATATTCAAAGGTTTCGTCAAGC
>JAFOCH010000095.1 GCA_017381395.1 Clostridia bacterium | reverse complement strand
GCGGATACGGGCCATCAAAAACCTCAGACAGCGACTCGCTGCCCGTCTTGAATTGCTTCAAGCTGTACGCTACTGAAAAGGGCTTGGCGGTTTATGATTACATCATAACACCTTTATTGTACCGAATTTGGTACATTTTTTTCAAGATTTATTAAAATTTCAAAGCGAGAAAGAAATTTTCCTCCTCGCTTTTTTTATTTTAATTCAATTTCGACCAAAAATCGTTTATTTTAATTCCGGATGCTTTATTTTTAATTGGTTAACGTCTCGACCCGTTCTTTTATATAAATCCAAAAGCTGATTATATAATGTGCCGCTTTGAATTATTAAATCCTCCAACGTATTCATTGCCATTGCTAACTCAATTTCGGCTTCCTGCGCAAACTCGGCTTCAAGCTGCATAATTTGGTATTCATCCGACTCCTGCTCATTTAAAAACTCATCCTCCAAAAAATCAGGTTCCAAAAAATCATCTTCGGTGGGTTCAGGTGGCTCGTATTCAAACCCCTGCATATAGCTCTCGGTGTCAAAGTACTTTTCCATTACAACCTCTCCTTTTTTAAGCGACATAATATCGCTAAATTTTAATATGTGTTTTGTATTTGCGCATTCATTTGCAGATTATTTATACGGATTGTATGATTTATACGCCTCATACGAGTTAAAGGAGTCCTCATAACCGTCTAACCCGCTATCCGTCTGAGAAGATTCATATCCGAACGTATTTAAGTATGTCGGCTCCCAAAAAACATACGGGTTTTCTGATAACCTTTCATAATCCTCTTGGCTGAGATTTTCGATCCCTTTTGCTTTTATACCCGCAAATATATCAATTGCATTATTAAACGATACGTTCTCCAGCTTAAAATAAAAACCGATCAGTTCGTCACACATCTTTATCCAATTATCGTAATCATCAATAAATGGTCGTTTATCTTCAAACATTATTATAAGCTGATCCACCAACTCAAACGCATCCGCTACCTCTGCGTTAAATCTCTCTGCTATTTTGTATGCGACGTTGCTTGCTTCATCATCAAATCCGTAAAGAAGCTGCATATTCTCCGCTTCAAGAATTTTTTTATACGTATCTATGGGAATGCCGAATTTCATCTGAACAGGCGTTTGTTTTTTATCCGAAGCTTTTTGCACACTATCCGTAATATCTACCCAGGTTATCGACTTTTTTATTTCCACATTTTTTCGTTCCGCAAAATTACCGGGCGAACAAGAAAACTCTCTGCCAAAAGCTTTAATAAAACTGGATTCGTCATTAAAACCGGTATATTTGATAGCATCTTGATTACTGCCGCCTGATAAAACAACCTCTGCCGCCTTCATCAGTTGTCGCATTTTTATATATGAAACAACCGGCATCCCTGTTAAAAAATCAAATATTCCGCTTAAACTGCGTTGATCAATGCAGAATTCCTTTTTTATTTCTGATAATATATCGCGTGCTTTTTGGTTTAGTCCTTTTGCAATTTCTTCTTCGATAAAATCTATTATCCTATTATACTTTTGTTCTGCATTCATTCTTTTTCACCCTTTCAAAAACAATTATACAATATACAAATTATTTTGAATTGTGTTTTTATGTACAAAAATTAACAATAGCGCAATAAACCATCTTTATTTTATTATAAAAAAACTTGAAAAAATTGTCAAATTTTATTTCTCGGAAACTCTTATTGTCGAAAAATGAGCATAAAAAAACAATACTTGTCTACCTATCTGTGATAAAATTATAATACAAAATTATAGAATAAGGGGATTTTTATGGGTAATTTGATTTACACAACCGAAGTAGATAAGTATGCATCTTTCGAGAAAAAAAGCCCCAACAAATTTACGCGTATATGTATTGACGGGCGTATAACCGGTAGAAATAAATGTCTGGGTTACTGTCAATATGATGAGCATCCCGGCTTTTTAACAGCCGATTTAATTAAACAGCATAATTGTAAAGAAAAAAATTGTTCTTATTTTGTCGCAAAGCCAAAGAAACAACGTCTTTCGTATGAAACAGATGATTTTTCTTCGGAAATCTTGGCTCATTGCAAAAATGCGTTTGATAATAACGAATACATAAAAATAATGGGCATTAAAAACACCGAATACAACAAATTCACAATTACATATATCTCTATTACTAAAGAAATTAACTTTAAAAATTACGTTAATTTGGCTCTCGAATTGTTTGGTGTGGAAATTTCTTTTGTTAAACTTAATTACGATTTCGATAACTGCGTAGAAATATTGTGTAAAAAATAAATTGCATAAAAGGATGATAAACAGATGGCTTCCGAAATCACTAAAACTGTCGATAAATTAGGAAGAATTGTGCTGCCAAAAGAAATTCGTAAGAGAATGAATATCGATACCGGTACAAAGATTTTGTTATGTGAAAGTGATGGCAAGCTAACCATCGAGATTATAACCCCGAAATGTAAAATTTGCGGCTCGCCTAAAAATGTGAATGACGCTCTTTCTTTATGCGAAACATGTATCACCAAGGTAAAACAATACTAAAAAGCGAAATTAAATATATACTGATTAAACCTTATTATCGCTCGATTGGTTTAAACAAAAAAACTCCTCTCGCTGATAAATTCAGTAAGAGGAGTTATTTTTTATATTTTTATCAGGGCATCGCATTGACATAAGCGCCGCTACTGAAAACAAAACCATATTTTTAACATTATCTGCAATACTACGCCAATTTTTCGTTAAATAATAATCGCTATTGCAGAATAATTGTCGCTGATGTCGTTTGCCTTGCCGGTGATAATTTCGCTCATTTTATCCAGCCATTCCTGCGGAGAGCTGCTTTGGGATAAGGTGAATAACATTTCATCCTCATCAACCAGCTCCCAAAAGCCGTCCGAACACAAAAGGAATGCGCGAAAATCACTTAAAGGCAAATGGTCGGATAAATCACACAACTGTTCATTACTTTCATCACCAATCGCCTTTAAAAGCATATTTCGGCTGGGATGTTTGCGGATTTCAGCTTCGGTGATGGTATTCGATTGAACCAACAACTGAGGCATACTATGGTCTAAGGTGCGTATATAGGTTCCGTCATTTTTAAACCCGTAAAATCTCGAATCGCCAACATGACCAACCTGAAAGGTATCTTCATCAGTAACCAAACAAACAGCCGTTGTTTTCATTTCTTTATTCGCATCATTTTCTTTTTGACGGAGCAAAACCTGCTTTTGAGCAATATCAAACGCCTTTAATAAATACTCGGACAAATCCTCGCAATAATAAAGCTCGTCAACAAATGAGTTGGCTGCTATTTGTGAAGCAACGTTTCCTGAATCATGTCCACCAAGTCCATCACAAACAACAAAACAATGTCGATTAGAAACGCATGATATTTTTAAACAATCCTCGTTAAGCATTCTGCCGCCGGAGTTTGTTATCGAAGCATAATTCAACATATCATTTTTTCCTTACACATTAAAATTTAAAGCCGCACTTGCCACAGAATTTTACCCCGGGTTTCATACTAAATCCACAACGAGGACAAACTGTAGCCGGTACTTTTTTAGCTTCCAAATTGTTTCCGCAATGACCACAGAACTTATTGCCCGATTTAATGATATTATTGCATACCGGACATTTTAGAGCTTCCTTTTGCATGGGCTTGGGTTGACTGATTTTTTGAGCATAAATGATGTTTTTAGGTGCTTCTTCTTTTTTATTGAGGTCAGATTCCTCATGATTATCGAAAAGAACCATTGTTCCTTCATCTTCAATTTCGACAGGTGCAACTTTATCATCGTTTTCGATGCAAGTTGCTTCGTCTTCTACGACGCCAGTTGCTTCATCGTTTACGGAGTTATTTACTGCTTGGTCGGTGATAGCAGTTGCTTTTTCGGCAACCGAAACACTTTTTGACGAGCTGTCGCCGGTTAACTCTACACTTACAAGCAGGTCGTTGGTGTAATAATTTATTCCCGCTACTGAAAAAACTTCACTCTGCAATTCAACATATCTCAATGCTATTGATTCAAGGTCGTCTCGTAAATCCTTTGGATGAGAGTATCTTTCCAACGGATTATGGGCACACGCCTTGAATATTATTTGCGCCAATTTTTCATCAGCGTTGACGGGAAGCGGCATTTCGAGACCCTGAATGCGCTTTACCATTGCATCCATCTTGTCGCTGTATTTAACGGCATTAGGATACTGCGGAAGGAAGGGATCACGATTATTATTGAGCAGCTTATAAAGTACTATGCCCAATGAATAAATATCCGCTTCAAATCCGTATTCGTTGCCATTATAAATTTCCGGCGCCATATAGCTGTACGTACCTTTTCTGGAAAGTCCCGCCATCGTTTTTTCAATAGTACGTGCAACGCCAAAATCGCCCAGCTTAAATTTGCCGGTCGAGGAAACGAAAATATTGTCCGGCTTTATATCGCGATGCACAATATTGAGGTCTCGACAAACTTCAAGTGCCTTGCACATATCAATACCAAGCTGTATTACGTCATATACTCTGAAACGATTTTCTCTGAGATAGCTTGGCAGACCGGTCAACAATTCCATTCTGATTAGTATATCGAAGCCGATTGAACCCGTCTTTTCCACTACGGCAAAGTCCTCGTAGGCAACGATATTCGAGCTGCCTTTGAGCTTGGTCATCAGCTGAATTTCCTGAATAAAATCATTTACAATGCCCTTGAAATATTCAGTAGTGTCAATGTCATTCATGCCCTCGCTCTTTAACGACTGTATTTCTCCGTCAGATTGAGGAATAGAAATAATTTTCAGCGCTGAATGCTCTTCGATCCCATACTCATTCCTACTGATTTCATAAACCTTACCGAAGCTGCCTTCTCCGATCGTTCTGTTAATTTTCCATTTTGGCCATATCTTTGAAACATCGTACATAATAACAGTACCTTCCTGAAAAAACGGCCGGAAAGACCAAACGAACATCCTTCCGGCTTTTATAAATTAAAACTATATTATTCTGATAACAGATGCAAAAACACCTGCTCGTTGAGCTATAACAATTATACCAACGAAATGGGCTTTTTTTAAAAAATCATCTTGGTATTATTAAACCCATTCGCTCTTTTTATAGCAAAGACACGGTGTCTTTTCCTTTGCCAAAAACACGATGTAAAATTGCTCGCCAACCTCGGCCGTATCATAAACCGCTTGCTTAACCTCTACGGCTACGATAAACTCTCTGGTTGCATTTTCAAACCAAAGCTGCAACGTATCCGGACCATCATCCTGCTGGACAACCTTTTTTTCCATACAAGCCCTTTCGAGGACATAATATTTAAGATTAGACCTTCGCACGTCGTCACGTATCATTTTTATCATGGTGAGTGCCCACGGAATGCTGCACAGCATAATCAGCGGGTTACCAAGGAAGCATACCAGAAACATTAGACCGAGCAAACTGAGCTGTCCCAAATATTGCCAAAAAGTATGTTTTTGATTATGAATATCCTTGTTGATTACCGCATTGGTTAACCGTGTTTTTGTCTTATGTGCTTGAATAGCTGGTTGAATATTAAACCTGGTACCACAAATGCCGCAGAAATTGACATTCTTTGGCATTTGTGCACCGCAATTGCCACAGTATTTTTGCATATAATTTTCTAAATCTTTTTTTACCGATGATTGTAAACGCTATTACGTCATCGAATAAATCTCGTTACACTTATTAGAAATCTACGTTAACAATAAATCTGAAGGATACTCGACGAGAAGCGGCCATATTAACCTTTCCGTCCTTATCATAAACCGGCTGGCTGTTTGAATAGCCGACATTCTCCAATGACTTGCTAATTTTTGAAACATCTACGCCTGTTTCCGCAGAAAGACAATAGTTCTTTACGTTCAATGCTCTTTCTTCAGAAAGCTGCAATCCGCTGGCATAGGTGCTTCCCTTTACAGGAGCTGTATGTCCTTCAACCATTGTTTTTGAAATAAAGCCCTCGTATTTTTCCGAGAAGGCAACGGTTGTGTATGCCTTTATAAACTTGTTAAGGAAGGTCTTTCCGCTGGCGGTAAGCTCGGCAGAATCGCCACCAAACAATACAGACGAGTCAAGCGCAATTTCGCCATTTTCCTTGTTAACCGTTACTGCAATACCTTCGGTCTCGAATGCTGCGATAAGGTCGTCAAACAAATTGGCCTTTTTAGTAACAACATCCTTGAGCTGTGCGCCGGAAACTACCAAATATACGTCGGTTCCGCCATTATACTTTGCATATACGTAGTAAGCCAAGGAACGTCTCGAAACGCTATCATAGCTCTTATATCCTTCTAACAGGGTCTTACCTGTCATGGTATCTACCAGATTGTACAACGAATTGCTGTTTGAAGTCTTTACTATCCACGGAGCAAAGCCATAACCCTCAATGGTATAATCCTTATCCTTGTGAGAATAGTAATAAGTACCATCCTTTGTCTTCTTTGATGCTAAGAATTCACTTGTCCAAATAGTATAATCACCTTTATAACTGCCGGTAAAATACACTGCACCATTTTTATCAATCATGGTGTACTGCTTATCCTTTCTAAGCAGCCAGTTTTGATTGAACACTTTATCAAAATATACCGAATCGTATGTTCCATCAATGATGTTTTTACCCTCTAAATTATAAATCTTGCCATCGCATGCAACAATTTCGCCGTAGATGGTAAAATACTCGTCAAATTCTGAGGAAATAATATTTCCCTTTCTATCCATAACAACATACTTTGATTCTCCATCTTCATATTTGCTGGCGGAATAGTATCCGTTTTCATAAGATGAAGGTACAAATCCGGTCAAATCATAGTTAAACAATAAATTGCCGTCTGCATCGTACATCTCACCGATTTTGGTTTCTACCTTGTACGAGCCGTCATCAAACAATCTTGAATTCTCGGGCAAAGGTTCACCCTTTTCATTGATTTTGATTGAATTGTTGTTTGCATCACTGAACTGTACATATCTTCCATTTGCACTTACAAAGGTATCCGCTGTACCGGTAGCACCGGGAACAAAAGTTTCTGTAACTGTATCAAATACATACCAGTTACCCTTATACCAAGCATCATCGCCAAACTTACCGGTAAAGCAGAGGCCATTTTCAGTAGCACTGGCAACAAGATCATCCTCAGAATATGTACGCTCGGTTACCTTGACAACCTTTACATAACGTTCATTGAGTTCATAATAAGCCGCATATCCCGATATATAGGTTTTTCCTTTTCCGTCAACAAGCGATGCTGAATTTAATCCTGCAATATCGTTGAAGTTGGAAAACTCTCTCGTACGGGCAATAAAATAATTTCCTGTTGTGCTTATGCTTGAATAAATAGCACCGGTATCACGCGCACCGTTAAGCGACATAATGCCCCAAGCATCATTTTCCTTGTAATAAAGTCCGCCTGCAGCGGTGAAAAAGCTTTCTTTGTTTATGGTACCAACCTTTTCAACTACCAAGTATTCCGAGAAAGTGCCGGTTTTAACTGCTCCGTTTTGTGCGTTGCCAGCTGCTTCATCTTCTCCACAACCGACGAACATTGTAACGATTAACGCCGCCAATAACAATAATGATAAAAGTTTTTTCATTTTTAAAACAACCCTTTCGAATTTTATTTATATTTTAACCTTTTTATCTGTACATGTTAAAAGATTTATATTCCTTTTCAATCTTGTTAAAGGTTATCAGTGCCCAAATGCCGGCAACCAACCACCAAACAGGGAATGCTCCAACAATTAGTGATAAAACTACTTCGACTATGCTTAAAACGAAAATACCGATTGCACATCCTCTGCTCTTTCCGATATGCATGCCCAAGGTGAATCCAAGCAAAACAAGCGCATCAATGATTCCAAGCGGATTCATCATGCAGGAAACAACAAATGTCAATCCTGCGCAGATATAGCAAATAATCGCTATGATATTGATATTTTTTCTTAATGAAGCATCAACGTAATTGTCAATAAAATCCTTTCGGCTAATAGATGTGCCCATAGGAGCTGCCTGAACAGGATTGAAATTGTTCACCGGAGGGATGTTATTCACCGGAGGGATGTTATTCACCGGAGGAACGTTATTCACCGGAGGAACGTTATTCATCGGGGAAACGTTGTTTACCGGAGAAACGTTATTCATCGGGGAAACGTTGTTTACCGGAGAAACGTTATTCATCGGGGGAACGTTGTCCATCGGGGGAATGGTGTTTACCGGGGCAGCGACAACCTCCTGCTGTCTTTGTCCGCAGTTGGTGCAAAAAATAGTTTCCTGGGGCAATCTCTCGCCGCAACTGTAACAGAACTTAAATTCACTCATAAATACCTGTCTCCTCAAAATTTATTGTTTAATTTTTATTTGAAATATTCTGCGTAGCTACCGATTATCCATTCAGCTTCTGCGCAGAAATATTTACTTATTAAGCCAAAAACTATATCAGATCACCTAAGCATTCTCTCAGCCGGCACTTTTGATCGAACGGACAAGAGAATCATTAGCGCTGCCGGAAACTCCGAGCACAGAAATCACAGCCATACGATCGTCAATCTTTCTAACATATATACTTTGGACAAAATCGCCATAAGCGTTAGTGAATTTGCACTCCGCCTTTGAATAGGCATATCCGGCTATATTTGCGGTTGCATAAACACTCGCTGTCTCATAGTTCACATCGGTTTTAGAATCAAGAATGTTCATTACTATATCGAGATAAGCTTCTTCACCATATATCGTTTTTTCGTAGAGAATATAAATTATACTACTGTCAGATGTGAAATATGCTCCGCAATCGGTGGCACTGTTTTCCATAGATGCGTAGGTATCCGCATCCGCGTTTGAATAATCACTTGGCAGCGTAATCATTATACCTGCCCAACTATTTACATAACTGTTCCCGACAACAGCACCTTTTGAATATTTAGTGTTTTGAGTCGTACTGTCAGAGCTTGCTTCTGATACATAATTGTCCACGTCATACGAATAGGTGTCATCACAATAATAATCGTCATCATAATCATAGCTGGAATATGTATCCGTATCATAATCGTCATCACCGTATCCCTGCTCCTGAAACACCTTTTCCGCAATAACTCCGATTCCTGAAAGCAGAATAACAGACGCTATTATAATGCCAACTATCAGCCCTGTTTTCTTTTTATTTGG
Organism: Clostridia bacterium; assembly: GCA_017381395.1. Classification (GTDB taxonomy): domain Bacteria; phylum Bacillota; class Clostridia; order Oscillospirales; family Acutalibacteraceae; genus UMGS1976. The sequence continues at coordinate 20,719 of JAFOCH010000095.1, read as the reverse complement.
CGGAGTTTGTTGAACCGGCGGCTGAAAGGATTGATTTACAGTCGGCTGCGGCTGACTATATTGAGTTTGAGAAGGTACTGGCTGATTTATAATCGGATGATTTGCGGTCGGCTGGCTCTGGTTAGCGGCTTGTGCGTTGTTTACCGGTTTTGCGACAATTTCAGGTTGTTTTTGACCGCAGTTGGTACAAAAAACAAGCTCCTCTGACAATTCTTCGCCACAGTTTACACAGAACCTTGTCTTGCCTTCGCTCATAACGCCCATCTCCTCGAAAATAATGGTTTGTTTTTATTAAAATTCATACTTAACTACTCGTTGTTTTGAATTTTTTTACCTATATTCCAAACACCTTATTATTATAAAATATATTCTAACAAAAAATAGTTATAGAAACAATAATTTAATAATATATTATATCATTATATGACACCTATGTCAATAAATGCAAACAAAATTGCATTTTTTTGCATATATTGACAATACCAACCGATTTGACCGCGAAACAGCAAAAAAACAGGTGAGAAAAGACAGTTTCGGCTGTAAATTCCTGTAAGCAATCGGGAAACAAAAAACACCGAAAGTCCTCATATATCAATGTTTTTCGGTGTTTTCTTTGGCAGGGGCAGAAGGACTCGCCCGTTTGCGGTGCCCGAAATTCGCTTTTTCTCCCTTTCGCTCGGCGAATTTCTACCGCGGCACCCGCTTTTGCCTCGCTCAATCCGCTTTTCGCGGCGCTCGCCAACGCGCCCCTCGGCACACGGTTTTGGAGAACTAACCCCTTTGTGCAAAAAGTCCTTATTTCATCGCCTTTTCAGGGCTCGCAACATCTTTTGACCCCGCCCCTGACCACGAAAAATGTGGAAAGAGACGGGGTTGGGTGGTATAAGATTACTGTCGCACGACAATTCATTAAAAATATATAATAATCCTTATTTAAACAACCACACACCAAATATTGTAATTCCTAATAACACTTGAAATATTGTGAACCTTTTGTTAACATATTATTGTATAACAATTTAAAATGAGGGATGTTAAAAAATGAAAAAAATAATTTCCATCATCCTAATATTAACATTGTTGGCAACCACATTTATCATGCCGATAAACGCTCATGCCGAGGAAACTGCCGGTGCAGATTCAACCACCACCGGTGACAGCGATTTGACCATCGAATCGACCAATTCCTTCGGCGATTTATTAACACAAACAATAGGCGACGAGATGCAAAAGCAGCTCGACGGCAACGGCTATAACGTATTTTCGATAAACGTTGAGGACAACTTTGTAACCGTCGAGTATGAAGCACTTGATTCGTGTACGCTCGTGGTTTGCTTGTACGATGAGCTGGGCGAAAATATACTTGCCTACGGCTCGACCCAGGTTTCGCCCGACGAAAGCAGTGCCGAAATCGAAATAGCCGACGAGGATATGCCGCAATACTTTGTTGCAGGAGCATATTTGGTCAAAACCGAGGACCTGAAACCCCTTTGCACCGCATACATAAATTCGTTATATACAAAGGAAATGCAGGAGTTTTTATCAAAGACATCCGCCGACTTTGACCAGGACCGAGTGGTTAACTTTGACGACAGTGATACAACCAACTACGCGGTTTATAATGACGAAGTAAACATCGTCAGCGATGATTCGAACTCGATTCAGGTAACCGAGGATGCTGCTTCCGATACATACGTTTTTGAAAATGCGGACAGTGACATTTTATCGCTGACCGAAGGTGAAATACTTGCCTTTGAGGCGGCTAATGGCGACCTCATAATCGTAAAGGTAAAAAGCATCTCAATCGACGGCACAACCGCCACCATCGTTGGTGATGAAACATCGCTCGACGAGGTATTCGACTATGTTCGAATCGAGGGTGGCACCACCTTTGAAAACACAGAAATTGACCCTTCCGGGCTCGAAGAAGGCATTGAATATAACGGTGCTTTCGAGGGGCCGTCAACCTTTGCGCTGGCTGATATAAGCAAGTCAAAAAGTATATCCGCATCATACACCTTTGCCGAAAAAGAATTCATTTCGACCGATTCGAAAAAGGTTACACTCAACGGCGAAGCCATGTTTACAATAAAAGCTTCAATGGACGTGTACGTGAGTCTGAAATACTCGACTGTTGAGGTGAAATTAGAATATTCCTTCGGAGTAGAAATAAAGGTCAGTGGCTCGATTGCTGCAAAAATTCCGCTGGGTTATATAGCAATTGCTGTTTGCCCCGGCGTATATATCTCGTTTACCCCCTCGTTTATTTTAGAATTAAGCGGTGAGGTTAGTGTAAGCGGTGAACTGAAAGGACAATTTGGATTTAAGGCATCGACAGATACAAAAAAGATAAAAAACACCTCGTCGACGCCTAAATTTGAATGTCAGTTTAAGGTAGAAGCTACTGTATTTATCGGCATTTCTCTCGAACCGTCGATTGCAATAGTCAGCAAAAAAGTAGCACAAGCCAAAATGTCAGGCCGATTCGGCGCAGAAATAAAAGGCACTCTCCGCTATACTTCCGACAAGCCAACAAGCGAAAAGCACGAATGTAAAAGCTGCGTTGACGGCGACTTTTCGGCAAGAGCATCATTGTCATTCGAAGCAAAATTCCTAAATCTCAAAAAACTCACCTTTAAGCTTACTGTCATGGACAAAAAGATTAAGTTGCGTGATTTTTATTATTCATTCGACCATGATGAGTTCGGCTTCGGCACCTGCCCATATATCAGCTACTCCTTTATCGTCAACGTATTAGAAGGCAAAGATGTTGTCCAAGGTGCTTCGGTAAAAATTTCGTCAAGCAGCGAGGATATTACAAAAACCACCGACAAGGACGGAAAAATCGAAGCGGTATATCTCAAAAACGGAAAATACACCGTTACGGTAACCAAAAAGGGATATATCTCTCTTGAAAAAACCTATAAAATCAAGGACAAAGCCAGAGAAATTGACATTTCAATAGAAAGTGAAAGTTCCCTCATTAACGCTCAATATGAATTTGCCGCAGTAAGTCTCGGCACCGACCACAGTGCCGCTATAACTCGAGACGGCAAGCTATACACATGGGGTGCCAACGATTACGGCCAGCTTGGCGACGGCACTACTACACAACGAAATATTCCTACATACATTATGGACAACGTTGCCTCAATCAATATGGGTGATTACCACAGTGCCGCTATTACAAAGGATGGCAAACTTTATACTTGGGGACGAAATGACGAAGGACAGGTCGGAGACGGCACAAGATATAACAGATACTCGCCAAGACACGTTATGAGCAACGTTGCATCAGTTGAGCTCGGTTTCGAGCATAGCGCCGCTATTACAAAGGACGGCAATCTGTACGTTTGGGGATATAATATCAACGGACAACTTGGCGACGGCACTACCACCAGAAGCACAAAGCCGAAATTTTTGATGAGTAACGTTGCATCAGTTAGTCTTGGTCTTTATCACAGCGCCGCTATTAAAAAAGACGGTAAATTATATATATGGGGACTTAATAGCAGCGGTCAGCTCGGCGACGGAACTACTACCAAAAGAACTACTCCTAAATATATTATGAGTAACGTTGCTTCTATAAGTATGGGTGATTATCACAGCGCCGCAGTTACAAAGGATGGTAAACTTTATACTTGGGGAGATAATTATCTCGGTCAGCTTGGTGACGGCACCACTACCCAAAGAAACTCTCCTACACACATTATGAGCAGCATAGCATCAGTTAGTCTCGGTGGCTATTTCGCTTCCGCAGTTACAAAAAATGGCGAACTGTACCTTTGGGGAAGTAATACCGCAGGAAAAATAGGAAACGGCTCAACACAAGTTCAATATGTTCCCGTGATTATTTATGAAAACGTGGCGTCAGTCAGTCTCGGCAACAGCCACAGTGCGGCAATTACAAAGGACCACAAGCTATACACCTGGGGATATAATAAATACGGACAGCTTGGTCTCGGCTCAACTGCAAACAAAGATATGCCCGAAAGAATCACTTTGCCGGGAGCAACCTCGTTAGCATCGTATAGCACACATTCATTCGCAAACGATGACAACGTCACGGTTGACGATAGCGGAGTTTCGGTCACGGGTCTCAAACCCAAATATCTGTACAATTTCTATGCGGTTAAATCGAAAACGGTCGAAAATCCGCTTGAATCGGGCAATCTCCTATATTTAGTTCAGGCGCAAACCGACGAAAGCGGTGTTTTGAGCATCGGCTATACACCTCAAATCAGTTATGTTGGCGCAGGTTATATTGTTGCGGCTTACACTCGTGCAAAGGGTGACTGGGGATATATTTATAACGATAACGACAGTGTATGCGTTACGGGATATTATGGCGAAAACACAAGTATAGAAATCCCCACCGAAATCGACGGCATAGCCGTAACCAGCATTGACGAATATTTTTCGTGCGATGACGACGTTACCGATATTACGGTACCCGACAGCATCACCTCTGCCGCCGAAAACGCCTTTATACTGTGTCAAAATGCGACGGTTGTTTCCTCATGCGAAAACGTAGAGGTGTTTTATGCAGCTATTTTAAGCGGAGCAAACTATTCGCTTGTTCATACGTCTTCGGATAGGTTATCCGTCTATTCACAACCGACAGAAATACTCAGCGGTAAATATGAAATATGGTGTGAAAACTGCGGCGATACTGTCAAAAGCGGTGAATTTGATTATCTGCGAATTTATGAATCAACCGCCAAGGTGCATGGCGAAAAATCGGTTGATTTCAAACTAAGCGCTGAACAAATCGAGAATAGCGGTTATGATGCTCCCTATCTGGTAATCGATATTAACGGAGCGCAAAGCACAATTACCGATTATGAAAAGGTTGACGAATACTACGTATTCAATGCAAAAATCGACGACACTCATGTTAACACCGATATCAAGGCAACGGTTTATGCCACCTTTAACGGCACCGAATACGTCGGCGAAACCGAAATAGCCACAGTTTATAATGTTGGTGACGTAAACCTCGATAAAAAGATAGATACCAGCGACCTGCTTGTGATGCAACAGTATTTGTTGGATATAGATTCTGTCGGCAATGACAATTTCGTTTATACCGACTACAACGGCAACGAAATTATCGACAGCGCCGACATCGTATTGCTCCAAATGCTCCTGCTCGGAAAGGCATAAGCGACAGATTAACGCTTACATCCATCTAAATAAAATAAATATAGAAGATTTACCCGAAATATAAATAAAATTACACGGCTCGAAACTCATCAGTTTCGGGCCGTGTTTATTGATTTAATTGAAAGAAGCAACTATAATTATTTGCTTTGTTCTTTGTCTTTAACGGTTTTGGGTTCTATTACATCTCACGGTAACGCGCTGCTTGCCGCCCTTTGTGCAGGTGAAAAGCGTAAAATCCCATCCACTTGACTGCATCTCTGAAATATCTGTTCCGTTTAAAGTGACAAGCTCACATACCGAATAGGTGTGCGCTGTTCCATAAGCGTCTATAAATCGAATTTCATCGCCCGTCTGCAACTTGTTAAGCGAACCGAAATGACTCTTATAATTATGCGCCGCGATAATGATATCATCCGTAGCAACGCTTCCCATATAACGACAGGGTGCTGACCTTAATCGAGTATAATTCCATTCATCATACACCGGAAGCTCCACGCCCAGCTTTTCAATAACAACCTTGCCACAGAAAGCATCACCATCTACGGTAATCACAGGAGCGGTATCGCTATTATCAATTATATTTTGCTCGTTGTCTAATTTACCGAGTATTTCAGTTGCTTGACGCCCTGCGTTTTTGTCCTCCTGAACGTTATAAATGTACCAACCGCCTGAGCTTAGAAGCAGAACACATCCAACAATCAGAAGGATGATGCCTTTACTTCTTCTTGTCATGTTTCTTTACTCCAATCTCATAGATGCCGAGTAAAACGAAGCAGAAGCCGGCAATAGCCATAATAACAATCGGCCACCAATACTGACCCGTTTGCGGAAGCTTTTCTCCAACGTATGAATTTGTTACCGCAAAGCCATTAGCTACATCCCCGCTATATGTCGCTTTATAGTCCTTTACGCTTTTTTCTCTGACAGAATACTTGCCATTCTTTGCAACACAAGTAAACGTATGAGTCCATCCATTTGACTCGCTAAGCTCAACCGAAGACACCGCTTTATTCCCGTTCAACAGCTCAACAACAACCGACTCGGGACGCTTTTTTGCAGCATTATTATTGTCGTCCCATCTTTTTATAACATAAATGCTGATTTCATCAGGTTTGCTATCCTCCGTCTTTGGTATGGATGCTACGTCGTAGAATAGTTTACCTTCCGATTCGTAGGGCAAAAAAACAATATACGGATTAAAGATATATTTGCCATCCTGCTCGCAAAACACAACCCAAATGCCCAAATCCAAATTTGAAAAAGACACCTTTCCGTTTTCTGACACGGATGACAGCGAGTCTATCTCATTGTCCTCAATATAATCCACAACAGCTTTTGCAGTCAGGTCGTCAGGACCATTCACAATGCCCGAAATGGATATGCCGGAGCTTTCAAACGACGAGGTGGGGTAATATCCTGAATTATTAAGCTCCGCTATTTGACAAAGATGTACCGTTATACCGTTAATTTTATTTTTACTATTATCCTCTAAAGTTACGGTTATGCTTCCGCTTTCCGTAGCCGCAAGACAAGGCAAAGCCAAGGCAATAACAAACACTGCCGATAAAATAAAGATAACTATGTTTTTAATGGTTAATTTCATCTGTTACCTCGTCTCCTTTTTTGCCTTGCGCCCTTCTCTTTTTATAAATTGAGCGCAATTTCACTATCACTACAAAGATAATACAAAGCCCAACCAACGAAAATGTTAGCAGGTATTTCATACCTATATTTAAAATCTCGTTTGTAACTCCGTCCTTATTAGCAGACATATCCAAGTCATCAACGCGAACACCGCGAACAAGCAAACGGTGAGAATTCACTCCATAGGGCGTGCAGGTAACCAAGGTAACACAGTCCTTACCGCTGATTACATTGAGCCGTGACGCCTCGTGGGGCTCAACAACAGAAATATCATCAATTTGGTATTCCAGAACCTCGTTTAACACATGAATATAGAATCGATCGCCTACTTTCAAGTGATCGATATTGGTAAGCAATTTCGCCGAAGGCAGTCCAGTATGACCGGCGAGTACACAATGGGTGCTACTGCCCCCGATAGGTAAATGGGAGTCGGGTAGATGTCCAATCCCCCTCTGCAAAGCAGTTTCTTCCGTAGAGTGATATATAACGAGCGAAACACTGATTTTAGGAATCTCAATGTATCCCATCACTCCGTTATCTGCAATATTAAGTACTTCTTCATAGGTTAAACCAAGCTCTTGCAATTTGTCCGCATTTGTGCGATTTTTATTAAAATCAACTGCATCCTGCATCGCTTTATTAAATTCTTCCGAAGGGATGGCAGCAAAGGTCTCCTCATATTCGCCAATAAGCTTATTATTTAAATGTTCATTATATAAATTGCTGACGGTAGGATAAAGAAAGAGGGAAAGACCGCAGAGAAATATAACCGCCATGATAATTGTCGGTAAATGCTTCTTCATCGATTTTTCCCTCCTTTAATTTATCTTATTTAAAATTTAGAAAAAGAAACAGCTTTTTAGGTCAACTAAAATAAGCATCATTCCGTCAAAAACAATTATTTCTTTTATACCGCACTATTTCTTTTTCTTGAAATAAAAAAAGCAACAGCACCTGCCATGAGAATTACACCTAAAACGGTAAAGAGTGTAGTACCTATTCCGCCGGTTTCGGGAAGCGCAGAACCGGGTCTGTTGGTGATTTCTGCCCAAACGGTCAAGATGGATTCGGCAATACCATTTGTATTAACGATGTTACCGATTTCGCCATCATACTGTCCTGTAACGGTCAATGTGCCAACAGAGCCCAGCTCGCCGATTTGGTCCTCGATTTTGATTTCGAAGGGCTTATCAGCAATAACATAGCCATCCGGTGCCTTTGTTTCGACAAGCTTGTATGTGCCCTCTGCCAAACCAAATATTGAAACATCGCCGAGATGTCCGCCCATATTGAGATGGCCCAAGCTAATGGTAGCTTTACCTTCGTTATGGGTTGTGAGGGTGTCGATAGAGCCGGTGTTTCCTTCTGCGACTACGTATTGTGTATATGTAGTTGCTTGGCCACCCTCCTCGATAGATTCATGATTTTTTTCTATTGTTGTAAATGTGATAAGCTGGTCCTCCTGACCCTCAACCACTCTGAAAAGCTTGAATTCTGCACCTGCCAAACGAACGTTTGTCAAAACTCCGTGTGTATCTTCGGCAAATTTAGTAAATACAAACTGATAAGAATACACGTTAGCAACATCACTTACGCTACCGGTAGATGTCGGTACGGTCGGGTCGTTGCTGTAAGTAAGCTTTGCTGTATTCTGGTTTGCCTTTTGTGCCTGGATGGCATTTGTGACCTTTGCGTCATATATGATAACCAGCTCGTCACCGATTTCATATTTGTCATCGTCATTCATGAGAGCGGTGAAATCAACCTTAAAGTCAACACCTTCACTCAATCCTGTTGTAGTAAGAGTAAAGTCGCCTTCGAGCTCTATATCGTTCTTATACACCTTGATACTATCTACATCAAGAACCAAACCATCGTGCATAACATCTTCTACGTAGTAAGTATAATCTGTATAGAGGGTATGAGAAGGAACGACTGTTGTAATTTTAAATGTAACCGTGTCACCGATAGAAACCGAGGTTCCTTTGCCGTATTCTTCATTATGCTTTTTGATTTGTTTTAAAATCTGAGGACGGTTTGCCTTCAAGGTGATGACGGCGTCCTTGTTAACGTTGGACAACATAACCGCAGAACGTACAGCGCTGGTACCGTCGCCTGAAAGGTCGGTATCGTCATACACAAGATAATAGCCGTAGCTAAGGTCAGAAACGGTAACAGAGGTTGCTGTATCCGAAGCGGTAATCTTTTCTACATAAGCTATGTTCTTTTCAACAATGTAGTCGTGCAGCTTTTCTGCAACCTGCGAGAGTTCAAAGTTGTTTCCGCCCGAGTTCTTTTCTGCTAAATACTGAACGGCACCCTGAACATTACCATTTTCAACATTCTGTCCAACAATGCCGTTTGCGCCATAGAAGAAATCGTAAAACGGAATGTTACCCCCATCCTTATACCAGCTATAAGAGGTATTGTTACCACTGGTAGTAGCGTCAAAGATTTTGTAAACTTTGAAGGTTTTGCCTGCTACTGTGGCATTGGAATTGCCCGGATTCTGTATGGTAATACTGCCGGTCGGCTCAGCAGCTATTGCCGCCAAAGCGCCACAACTGAATACCACACATAAAACTACGAGGATTGCCAAGATTTTTTTGATTGCTTTCATTGTTTTAACTCCTTTTCTGTTATATTTTTTCAAATTTATTGAAAGCGTATTAATTGTGACACCTCCTTTTACGGAGATATCTTATGTAAATGCACAGGGTTGCCGCCATAAGCAACAAGCCAAGTGCATAAAACATACCTGTTCCCATGCCCCCTGAGTCGGGAAGGTCAACTGCTATACCATTTCGAACAACAATGTTGTAGGCCGTGGACCCGGCTTCGGCAAAGAAGCTTTCTTCCACCGAAACGGTTCCGTCTTCATTGATTACGAAATAAATATATTCATTTGTTTTTAGGTATCCGATTGGAGCTTCCGTTTCGGTAAGGCGATACCTGACGCCACACTTTAAGTTGTCAAACACCAACGTTCCTGTTGCGCCGGTTGTAGCTGTTTTTGCAACTTCGGTTGGCAAAAGGTTGCCGTGAGCATCCACCCCTTCCAAAACAAAGGTTGCTCCCGAAAGTTGCGTTGACTTGCCAAGGTCAGTTTTGGTCAAACGAAGCATTACTCGTTTAGTAGTATTTATGATGGTGAGCAAGGTGTTTTCATTACCGTCCCCATCGGTCGATACAATCGGCAATTCATAGGACACCAGCCAGTTGATAAACGAACCGTCCGCCTTTGCGGATTCCGTACCAATCATTGTTTCTTTTACAGACCAGTTAATCTTTACACCATTGACATAAACAGGAAGATTTTTCCAAGTGTGTTGCCAATTATTGTCGCTGTTCAGAATTGCCTGCGGCTCAACTCCTGCAATAACAGTAGTAACAAGCTTACCATTCGCTAATAATTGAACGGTAACATCCTGCCACTCGGTTTGGTCGCACTCCCACTCTTTTTTAACAGTAACCGAGGATGAATCGGTGCTGTTTCCGACAATCAATACACCGCTAATAAATTTAATCAATTCACTGTTTCCGCTAAGAATGCCAACCGTTTCTCCGTCATCGGTATAGCCGATTTCTATATTGCCGATGGACGTATATCCCGTTGGTGCCGTTATTTCTTTAATAACTATCGGGCCAAGGTCATAACTGAAATGGTCAATACAGATTTCGTAATAACCGTTTGCATTGCCTGAAAGGTTTACCACGCTTCCATTTTCGGCATCATATTGATAACGATCTTTTTCGGCATTGTAGGTGAATTTAAGCGCTTGTCCGTTTTGTGATAATTGGAATACGGCTCCTCCAATAGAAACCCCGGTTAGACTATCCTGCTTTTTAATAATAATCGAATCGTTGCGATTATATATGTTTGTAAATTGTGCTCGCAGTACCTCATCTACACCCTCATCGAGCGCATAGGTCATGCCGCTAACCGTAAGCGAGGTTCCTGTGCCTGTAATGGACTGTTCGCCATGAGCGTCCATTACCGTAAACTCAGAATAAACGCTGAAATTAACCTGCTCGTCATCAAACTGATGAGGATGCTCGGTTATTTCCCAATACTCTCCGTATTCTACATCGGTGATTTCCCACATATAAGTATCGGTTGCTAAATCGCGGGTGGTATAATTATTCAAATTCAAAACCGTATTTTCGCCGGTGGAAACATCGATTGCATCGATATAAAAGTCGGTTTTTGCCTCGGCAACAAGCTCTTTATTACCTGCAAACGTCTTATAAACGTGAATTAGACCGACCTTCTTAACCAATTTTCCATCAATATGCCACGCATCGTCCTGACTTTTAAATACATACCAACGAATAGCATATTCCTTGCTGTTCAAATCTTCGGCTTTTACGGCTACACCGTCCACCGATAGATACCCGGTTTGTGCATACTCAACCAATTCCTCAAAAACAAATTCATCCGTCGGAAAGGCGCTCAACCAAACACCGTCTGTACGCTCTCCGTAAAGTGCCCGAATCTCTTGGTCTGCGCCATAAGAATTGTCCGACGTGGTATCTGCAATTCCAAAATTTCTTTGAAGCTGGGTCGTGCCGAGGGAGGTGTCAACTCCGCCTACATAAGCTGCAAAAATTTGTTTAGTATATTTATTGGAATCCTGTCCGGTAATATTTCCCTCGGTATCAACCGCAACCGAGTCAAAACGGATAAAGAAGGTTGCTGTTTGCAAGGGACTATACTCCCAAACAGCAGTCAACTTTATGCTTGTCGTATTGTTAGAATACTGAACAAGCTCCTCCCATATCAGCTTGGTATTTGGTTGAAGAATGACATCGGTGGTGCCAACCCTCCATCCTTTAAACTGAATTACACGAGTCAGTCCCGTACCATTATTATTTACCGTTCCTTGCACCGATTGCTGAGAAACGTTGCGAACGGTTGCTTCCGAATTCTCGGTATATTCATCCCTATGCGTTGTTGTGGCGTACCCTGCAATCGTAGGAGTCGCACCAACCGTAACCCCGCTTACAACCGGGAAATCTACGTCATAATTGATATTAACATAAGTAGGCGGACCTAACGTTATTGCTTCGAACGTGGTCGTGGATGTTATTGTTACTGCCTCGCCGGAAGAATAGGTATTATTGCCGTCCGACCACTCGTAATTACCGGACGGAAGCGTTATGGTCGTACCCGAACGCACATAGTTCGTTACTGTGTTTCCATCGGGATAAACATATTTTACTGTATAAAACGCAAACGCCGTGCTGGTTGCAGACCCGCCTTCAGGTATCAACCTAACATGCCTTACACTTCTGATATTTGTGCTTGATTGTCTGTATGCTATTGTCGTTGTTACCGAATTCATTCCTATATTGCTTTTTGAATATCCGCTGTTTTGCGAAGTGGATACGGCAATATCAAATGAATTGTAAACAAAATTAGCATCAAGGGCGTTATTTACAAGATTTAAAATATCTGAGGTTGCGATTGTGCCGTTATATCGGGTGCTATTTTTTACAGATGTGAAAGGCAACGAGCCAATGCAGTTCCATTTTCCATCTAAGTAGATATAAAAATTCGCTGTATAGTTTGAAGTGACCGGTTCTTCACCAACGCTTAATGTAGTTGCTCCTGCGCCGCTCTGTATTTCATTGGTTGTTACGTCATCCAACTCTATGGTGTTTATGTTATTGATGTTCTCGTTAAACACTATATCCGGAAGCTCTTCTTCATGAGAAATCGTATTATTAAGCTCCGCTACCGTGTTTTGCGAAAAAGCAATCGGTTGAGCATCAACAATTTCTACTGCATTTATATTAGAATTAAAGGTAAGCGCCGATGACATGGTATCGGTTATAACATATTCAAGTGAACGGGCATCGCTATTCCCAAGCAGTGTCAATATTTCGTTAATATCGTTTTCCTTCAGCGGAACGATATAACAGTTACCGTCGTGAGTATGCGCAGGTTTTTCGCATATCAAAAAATCGCCGTCATAGCAACTATCCGTGTGTGTATGCTCCTCAATACCGCAACGAATTTGCTGTTCTAAAGCTACGGCAGGAGTGATATTAAGGCAGAACAACAAAACGCAAGCTGCGACACCGAGTACCGCCATGATTGCGACAAATATAATGCTTTTTATATTAAGCTTTTTGCACTCAAAAGCATTCATTGTTGTTCCACTCTCTACTTAAAAAATTTTAATCTATTAACCCAAACGGTTTTATCGAAAAAACTACCTTTCCAATCAGTCGGTCATCGGTTACTACACCTATTTCTTCTAACCGACTGTCCATTGCAGAATCCCTGTTATCCCCCAGAACGAAAAACGCTCCCGAAGGTATATTGTACGGAAAATTCAAATTACACTGTCCCAATGTCTTGTTTTCAACGTATGGCTCGTCCAATTCCTTTCCGTTAACCGAAACCGTGCCGAAAACATCAATGGATACTTGCTCGTTTCCCGTTGCGACAACTCGCCGCACCAATACCTTATTATTATAATAGAACGCTATGATATCTCCGCTCTCAATGTCCGATATTTTATTTACAATCAAAATTTGTCCGTCCTCTAACATGGGCGACATGCTCGTACCATAGTACTTGACAACCGGCATAATAAAGGTAAACAAATTCAAAAGAAGCGACGCGGTTACTATTACGATAATAACTATTTTTAAGGTCGACCTAAATAAAGCCGATTTAAAAAAACTGTACTTTTTCTTTGAATCTTTTTCCACTATTCTTAATCCCCTAAACACTGCAAAACCTTCTATAAAGCTTATATCAAATAAACTCTTTATACATTACGAATAGTTTCGCATATGTATTTTTGTTTTTTTGATTTAAAAGGTCTCCATTATCCCTTATTTGTGCGATTAACAAAAGCGCACTGCACTGACCTTCTGTATCTGTCTTTTATTGTTTTTTAACTAATGGGCATAGTTCCCCCTATAACATTGTATTATACAACGTTTCGACAAATTTGGCAATATATAAACATCATTTATTAGAGTTTTATATTTTGCTTTTCGGAATATTAAAAAAATGCGAGTTGTGCAGAATTTTCGTAACTTTTATTAAATAAATAAAATAAACGAGAAATGGGAAAACCATGTCGCCGTCTTACTCATTTCCCGCGTGTTTTCCGCTCATTTTTGACCACTTTTTGACCCTGATTTTGACCACGATTTGACCACGAAATAGGTAAAATCAAGTGAAAAGAGGTAGTTTTGACTGTGAATTTTTGTAAGAGAGTGAAAAACAAAAAAAACACCGAAAACCCTTATATATCAAGGTTTTTCGGTGTTTTTTGTGTGTAAGAACCCTAATTTTGAAATGCTGCGACCCCCGGGGGTCGTTTTTCCGGTTAAGGGGGGTCGTTTTTAGACCGAGAGAGGGTCGGAATTTTCACAGAGGGGGTCATGGTTGTTTTTATGCCAATTAACACATAGAACCGTCCCCTGTGCTGCAGTAATAGATCTGCTTTTTGCATCCGTTCTAGCCAATACTCTGTTTCATAGCATTCCTTTAGGGAATCGTTAAAGGGTTTATACAAGAGCGCAAACAGAATCGGCTCCTGGGCTATTAAAACTGTTGAAAAACCCACAACCGTATGGTATAATTTTTATGTTAATCATTATTCTCGATTGGGAGGTATAAAATGGCTTTAATTAAATGTGAGGAATGTGGCAGAGAAATATCCGATAGAGCAAATGCGTGTGTACACTGTGGCTGTCCGATATCACAAGATGCCGGTAAGCGTGTTGATAACAGTCGTGATGATCTTGAAGTTGTAAAACAATCTACAAATGAATTTTTTGATGAGAACAAGCGTAGTTTATATGTAGAATTTGATGCAGTTGTTTCGAAAAAAACGAAAGAAAGTACAATCAACAATGTTTATATAAAAGAATTAGGCAAGAATATTGCGGTTCTTGTTCCCAATAATATCGAAGAAAACGAAAAGATTTTCAAAAAAACAGATGAGGATAAATGCGATCTGATCGTATTTACTGTTAAGACTGTTTCAGTAGATCCCAGCGTAAAATCAATAGCACCTGAGAAAAAAGCGAAGAAAAAGTCAACAAAAGGTTTCACGATAAAAGAAATTATTGATAATTACAGACCGAATAGCTTTGTGCGTTTTCTGGATGGACCTGGACCTGGTAGTATTATAGCGATGTATATTGCCTTTTCCATCATTCAAAAAATGTGGAACAAAGTAACGATCATTGCGCTTCTTATCATTGCAATTCCGCTGCTTTTAATGAAAATGATCTGTCCTTTTCTTGATGTTAAAAAATACATAAAGAAAAACCATATAGACGAGGCGATAAAAAACGACCCGGATTATCTTAACTTAGCAATCCTAACGTATAATCTTATGCCGTGCAAAAGGATGCTCCGGTACATCAAAAGGATAAACACAGAAGCAGGGATAGAAATAGAATGCCAGCTTAGCAAGAAATAATAGTGGAGAAACCTTATGAATAAAACTGAGATCACGAGTAAAGAACTAAATAAAAAAGTAAGAAAATTCAAAGCAAAAATCATACGTGGTAAAATTGTGTCCGTTTTTATGCTGGTAACGTTAGCTACCATGCTCTTAATCTGTGCCATACTTGTTGCTATGGGCTTTACCGGCGAAGAGTCCCTGTTAATTTATTGGCTGTATATAGTATTGGGTTCTGTTGCTTTCCTTTGCGTATATCCTGGCCTTTATGCATTAATCAGATTGCCACGCATCATCAAATTGTTTAAAAGAATAAAAGAGCTTGAAAGAACCGATACAATAAGAGAAATGATCTTTGACTTAGAGACCAGCAAAGTAGTTGAGTTCGGAGATAAGGCAATATTGTCGGATAAATACCTGTTCCCCAAAAACTTTAAGAGATTGCCAATACCGTGCAATGAAATTTATTGGATCTATACTTCAACCTATAAGGGTTATGCATCCATTAAACTTGGTACAAAAAACGACGGAATCATTAGCTATTCAGGAATCGAATGCCATAACCGAAGATACGATGCCATCCTAAAAAGTGCTATTGTGGAATTGCAAAAAAGAAGTGATACGGAATTGCTTTTAAGATACTCCTCAGAGAATGAAGCCAAATATAAAAAGATGATTGGCAGATAATAAGGTTATATAAACCGGAACGCAGCAAAACAGCGGCAAGAACACAGGGGACGGTTCTGTGTGTTTGTGATATTGTTTCTCATAAATCCAACGATTACCCACAATTCTAATGATTACCTCACAAACCCGATACCCCCATAATTCTAACGATTTGTTATGGAAAACGGGTCTTAAAACGCAGAATGCCCAACCGGGAAAACAATCCTGGCTGGGCATTTAAAGTTATATTCCGGCTTTGCCGGAGTGATATTTTCACTGCGTGAAAGTTATATTGCTGCTGCGCAGCAGTGATATTATATTCGCCTCCAAAACTGGGCAAAGCCCAATATCACTTGCGAAGCAAATATAACTGGCGCAGCCAATATAGCTCGCCGAAGGCGAATATAGCTGAAAGCACCGTAATTGTGATATCACAATTACGGTGTTTTCATGGCAGGGGCAGAAGGACTCGCCCGTTTGCGGTGCCCGAAATTCGCTCATCCTCCCTTTCGCTCGGCGAATTTCGACCGCGGCACCCGCTTTCGGCTCGCTCAATCCGCTTTTTGCGGCGCTCACCGACGCGCCCCACGGCACACGGTTTTGGAGAACTAACCCCTTTGTGCAAAAAGCCCTTATTTCAACACGTTTTCAGGGCTCGCAACAACTTTTGACCCCGCCCCTGACCACGAAACAAGTGGAAAGAGACGGGGTTGGGTGATCACTATATTAAAATAAGAAACACCACCTTAACATCATTGCAACAACATCTGCGATAACGCATCTATTTATCAAAATATCGCGTATTTCTAATCTCTTATTTTCATAAAGCGCTTTCCTTCTGTACTTAGGCGCAAAAACTATATGATACATACAGTTCGATTTTGTATGTGCTAAACTACTTGTGTTAGTTTCTTCTTTTTCATCAATAAATCCTCTATTTATGTTTTTAGTTTGACTGACAGATCTTTACTATCTTAACACAAATGGAAGATTTTATTCATCGGTTAACCTCTTTTGAACCACGCGACTATCGCATGGTTTTCAATATACAAATATATGTCGCCTCTTACGATGGCGACATATATTCAGCATTAAACATAGTAATCCCTACTTATCTAAATTAACAATAAATCTAAAGGAAACGCGACGGCATGCCGCCATATCAACTTTACCACTATTATCATAAACCGGCTTACTGTTAGAAAGTCCTGTTGCCTCCAAATTAGCAGCAAGTTTGCTTGTGTCTACACCCGTCTCAGAAGAAACGCAATAATTTTTAACATTGTTAGCTCTCTGCTCTGACAACGGCAATCCACTTTCATAGGTGCTACCGGATACCGGAGCAGTATGTCCTTCTATCATAGTTTTTGAAACAAAACCTGCATACTTATCAGAGAAAACAATAGAAGTATAAACATCAACAAACTTATTCAAGAAAGTTTTACCTTCAGCAGTCAAAACAGCCGAGTCTCCGCCGAACAATACAGACGAGTGTAATGCAAGTTCACCGGTCGTTTCATCAACATTAACTTTTATACCAGCAGCTTTAAATGCTTCAATAAGATCATTCAACAAGTTGTCCTTCTTCTCAACAATTTCTTCAACTTTTTCTTCTTCGAGTTCAACATCTTCTTCAATGTATTCTTTAATGGTTTCGCTGTAAGGAATCCATTTATGTATTGATGCATCTTCACTGCTGTCAATTTTAGAATAATCAACAGAGAAAACGAAATCACCAAAGTTTACAAAGATTTTCTCTATTGTAATACTTTGACCCTCAAGAGTTGTACTTTGAGAAAATGTATATGCCTTTAGTTCCTCGTCATAAGTATATTCGTTTGACACAACATCCTTTACGACGCCGCCCATCATTTGTTCATAAGAAACATTTAATTTGTTATCTTTCGTAAATTCCTGCAAAGTAAATCCCCACATACCAGGGACCTCATAAATTCCTGTTGGTTTTTCACTTGTAATAGAGCAATTCTTATCATTGATTTTCAAAGACTGTTTATTTAACAAAGCGCAAATAATGGATTCTTTATTCTTTTCTGTTATCTCTTCAAAAGTTCCCGGATACTCCTCGTTAGAAATGTCTCTAGCTAACGAACCGTAAAAATAAATTTTGCCTTCATCACTCATTCCCATGTCGAGAGTAGTATATTTCCAGTCGCCTGCAAAAGTAAATTCTTCAATACTTGTTGTATCAAATTCATAACCGCAATTTCCACCATCTGCCGATATAAAATGAAGTTTGTTCAAGGTTGAAGGAATAGAAATCTTTTTAATGGCAGTACAATCACTGAAAGAAAATTTTCCAAGTTCTTCGAATCCTTCAGGCAAAACAATTTCTGTTAATAATTTGCATTCGCAAAAAGCCCACTCACCAATAGATTTTAGTGTCGAAGGAAAAGTAATTGACTCTAACGCCTCACAACCATAAAAAGCGTTTTCACCAATGCTTTCAAGACCTTCGTTCAATTTAATTTCAACTAAGCTACGCAATCTATCAAAAGCATCTTTTTCGATTGTCTTTATTGTTTTAGGTAACACAACTTTTGTTACTACAGTGTCGATCTCAAAATTGAGTGTGTTGCTTGCAACACTAACAACTGTTTCATCACCATTCTTTTCTGGAACGATAATTTCTGTATCAACACATGTTCCTATGCCAGTCCATTTACATGTCCCATCACCATTAGAAGAAAATTCTAATCATTCACTAGCCTTTGGACTACAGCCAGAAAATGACAATAGCATCGTCAAAAGCAATGTGATGGTAATGGATAAACTAATTATTCTTTTCATCTAAGTTTTGCCCCTTTTAACCAATTTTCTAACATTATTTACCGTAGAACCTACATTAAAACAATTTTGTACAGTGTTATTATTAACGTGCAAAACAATCCTACGTTATAAAGATAAAACAACCGTTTTCCTTATATTCTTTATCTCTTCAAAAACTCTTTATACTGTTTCTCGATCTTATTAAAAGTAATTACAGCAGAAATACCAGCAATTAACCACCAGAACGGGAATGCTCCGACAATGAGTGATAAGATAACTTCCAATATGCTTAAAATAAGGATTAGAATTGCACAGACTCTGCTTTTTGCAATGTGCATCCCAAGAGCGAATCCTAACAGTACGAGAGCATCAATAATTCCATAAGGATTAACTGCAATCGACATCAAGAATGTAAGGCCTGCACAAACATAGCACAGAATCGAAATGCTTTTTATGTTTTTACGTAAAGACGGCTGCACATATTTTTCAATAAATTCTTTTCTGCTAACATACTGACCTGCGGGCGGATATGCGGCAGTTGCTTGAGCATCGAAGGGGTTAGTATATTGCGGCTGAGGCTGAGGTTCTTCCTGAACGTATGAATTACCCGATTGGGTGGGGGTAACATTATCCCTCTTTTGACCGCAAACAGAACAAAATAACGTCCCAGAAGGCAACTGCGCTCCACAACTTATGCAGAAAGCAACAACCTCAGAAGGAACTTCTGCTTTATTTTCTGACAAAACACAAGTTTCCTCAAACACATCATTTTCATTGAGAAGTTGAGTTTCATTATCCTCAAATGTAGCAGCTGTATTTTGAACAGAGGTTGGAGGATAGTAGGTTGTTTGTGCTGCCATACTTGAAAGAACATTTTCCAAATAAGCGATTCTCTTTTTCCAAGGTCCTTTCATCGCACTACCAACAAATCCCGTTACACCTAATTCTCCGACATAAACGCCTGGAAAGAATGCGTACTTCATCCAAGTTTCCATTCTTACCACATGGCCAGCGTATGAAAATTTAAAAAAAGTTGGGTTTGACCATACTCCCTGGCCTTTTTTGAATACATTTTCCCCATCATAATTAATGTATTCATATCCTTCTTTTTGTAGATATTGATTAACTGCAGAGTGGGCAGTCTGAGGATCTACATTTATTTGAAAATCTTTTATATAACGTGCCATAATCCTTCTCCTTATTTAGCAGTTGTTATATTAGCTACCAAAGCATCATTATATTCGGAATTGACACCGATTGCAGAAATGACAATCATATAATTATCAAGTTTTCTGGTATAAAAAGTATTGGCGAAATCACCGTTGCCGTTATTAAATTCACATTCTGCTTTTGCATAAGCGTAGCCACCGATGGTCGCAGTAGAATATGTATCAGGAATTTTATATGTGACACCCGATACATTCTGTAAAGATTTCATTGCAGAATCAAGATATTCTTCTTCATCATATACTGGGAAAGTAGGAAGTTTTTCATAGCAAATATATATCAAGCCCATTGTATCATCAGCCATGAAGTACATACCACACTCAGTGTTTGAATTTTCAGCCGCCATATATGTTGATGAATCAGCGTCAGAGAATCCCTCAGGCAATGTAAATTTGATATCTGCCCATTTGTTTTCATAAACCGAGCCATCAAAAGTGCCCTTAGAATAGTACAGTTTTTCAGGCGTTTCCTGTGAGCTATTATTTGTTGTGCCACCCGATTCACCAATATTATAGCTAAAATCACCATTATTACCGGTGTTATCACCGTATCCCTGCTCTTGGAATACCTTTTCAGCAACCATACCAATTATTGCAAGAACAATTAATACAGCTGCAACAATACCAATAATCAACCCAGTTTTCTTTTTCTTGGGTTGATTTTGAGGAACAGGGGGTTGCCATGTCTGATTAACCGTAGGCTGCTGATTGTACTGGTTTTGATTATAAACAGGTTGATTTGTAGGAACATTATTGGTAATGAACTCGGCACTTCCGCACACCTGGCAAAAT
>JAFOCH010000016.1 GCA_017381395.1 Clostridia bacterium | reverse complement strand
TTTATAAAGTCCTTTCAGAACATCCTCGCTTTTTTCATAAAGCATATTGTGAACGCATCCATGATAAAGGTTGCAGGCGCCCATTTTTATTGCTCGGTCAACGGCGTCATTGTCAATCATGATCAGCAGCTCGTCAAGGGTCCCTTTTATCGGCTTTGTATCATAGTAAAACTGAAAAAGGTCAGACGGCTCCCAATTTAGAATTTCACTTTTTCCTGAAAAAAAGCCGCAAAAAAGTTCTCGTTCGGGTAGGCGGTCGAGCATTTTGTTATAGGTGTCAATGTCTGTGGCGGATAACTCGTCCAGGATGACGACGGTATCAATGTCGCTTGTTTCGGTAGCTTCGCCACGGGCATAGCTGCCTTGCAGCCCGACGAACCACACACGATTGCCAAAGGTGTCGCCCAGTATCTGCACAAAGTTTTGCATCCAAGCGGTAATATCTATCATCAAAATCACCTCGATAAATTTGCGTTTATTCTTTCACCATCAGGCATACCGTCTCCACATGATGCGTACGGGGAAAGAGGTCGACGGGGACGATTTTTTTTACCTTGTAGCCGGACGCTTCGAATTTTGCGGCGTCACGGGCAAGGGTAGCCGGGTCGCACGAAACGTAAACAATTCTCTCGGGCATAAATTCGGTCGCGATAAATTCGGGCAGTCCGTCTTCGAGTCCCTTTCTTGGTGGGTCAACAATTACCACGTCGGGTTTGATGCCCTTTTTGGCGAGCTTTTTTGCCGCATCGGAGGCATCGGCGCATATAAATTCGGCATTATCTATTCCGTTGGCGGCGGCGTTAAATTCGGCATCAACTACCGCCTCGGGTATGATTTCGGCGCCGATGATTCGCCTTGCCCTTTTTGCCATTGAAAGACCGATTGTACCTGCTCCGCAGTAGAGGTCGAATACGGTTTTTTGGTCGCATTCGGCGAGGTTAGCGGCAATTTCATAAAGCCGTTCTGCCATTCTCCGATTGACCTGATAGAAGGAAAGAGCATTCAGCCGCACCTTTACTACGCAGAGAATATCGGTGATGTATCCGTCGCCGTAAATCGCCCTGCATTCCTTGCCCAGAATGACGTTTGTGCGCTCCTTGTTTATGTTGAGAATTACGGTTTTGAGTCGGTCTCCGAGGGCGGATTTCAGCCCCTCGATGAGTGCGTCACTTTTTGGCAACGAGCTGCCGTTTATAACGGTGCAAACCATTATTTCACCGGTCATTTCCGCCTGGCGAATGTATATGTTGCGGACTAGTCCTTTTCCGCTCATTTCGTCATATACCGAGATGCCATTTTGCTCAATAAACTCGGCAAAAAGGTCGATTATCACCCTGAAAATTTCGGGCTGAAGTCGGCAATTTCTGCAATCGATAACGCGGTGGCTTCGCTCGGCGTAAAAACCGATTTTAAGCCCATTATTATCCTTTGACACGGCATACTGCGCCTTGTTTCTGTATCCGTGAATGTTATCGGCGGCAACGATTTTATCGGTCGGGGTGTCGATCGAGCCGATTCGACGCATGGCATCGGCAACACGCTGCTGCTTTATTTCGCATTCGGCATCGTAGCTTATGTGGCGAAAGGCACAGCCACCACACGAGGGAAAGGACGGGCAATCATTTTCGATTCGGTCGGGGGAAGGGGTGACGACCTCGTCAATTTTGGCGATAGCGTATTTTTTATTAACTTTTATAATTCGGGCATTTACCCTGTCGGAAATGGCAGCCCCTTTAATAAAAACGGCAAAACCGTCGGGATGGGCAACGCCCGAGCCCTCGGCGGTCATTCCGTCGATTTCGGTCAGAATAATATCGTTCTTTTTAATCAAAAAATCACCCCACAGCTATTGAAAATGCTAAGCGAATGTGTAATAATTAAGACAATTATAGCACATAAGGAGTGTATTGCAAATGTTGTTTCAAAAAAATGACCGAGTTTTATTCTATGGTGACTCGGTAACAGATGCCGACCGTTCAAAGCCGACCGGTCAGGGTATCGCAGTTTTCAACCCGTGGGGTTACGGCTATGTAAGTAAGATTGCCGCATTCATGGGCGGAATTTATCCCGAGCTCAACATCCATTTTATAAACAAGGGTACCAGCGGAGAGCAGACACGTCATTTGGTTAGACGCTTTGACACCGACGTCCGCGCAGAAAAGCCCGACGTAATCTCGATTATGATTGGCGCAAACGATATTTGGCGTCAGTTTGACGAGTCGGATAACCCCGCCGAGCACGTATTTATCGACGAATACACCGAAAATATGACAAAGCTTATCGACATGAGCTTGGAAGTAACCGACAGAGTTATCATTATGTCGCCATTCATGATCGAGTCATGTAAGGAAGATGCAATGTTACAGCAGATTTACGCTTACACCGAGGTTTGCGAAAAGCTCGCAAAGGAAAAGGGCGTAATCTTTATCAACACCATGTCGGGCATTGAGGAGCTTCTGAAGTCGCACCATCCCTATTACTATTCATGGGATAGAATTCATCCGTCGGCAATGGTTCAGGCAAAGCTTGTCAATATGTTCTTTAAGGCAACCGGACTCGACCTGATGAAATAATGAAGGGCGCAAAACGTATTGTCATTGATACGATTGTAATGGCGGCAGGGTATCTTGCATTTTGCCTTTTCGTTATGCTCGTGACCGAATACACCACCATTATCCCTTTGACGCGCGAAACGATTTTTTCGTCCAAAAAGTATGCGACAAATCTCGTCACAGTCGGCCTTGCAATCGCTACTGCGGCGGGAATTTCGGCGGTTACGTATAATTTCGGAGATAGGAAAAGGCCCGGCTTTTTGCTCGGTATATTCGGGCTGTGCGTGGCAGGAGTGGTTATCTGGGCGGCCAGCGGCTCACCGACTGAAAACACAGCGCTCATATTCCTAAACGCCCCGTTTAGTGTTGCAAACGAGTTTTTTGGCGGATTTCCGCTACTGCTTATTTTGAGCGCGTTTTTGAGTCTTATCGTTTATTTAAAGGCGAGGGCAGATGCCTGATTTTTGCAATAAAAATCGAATAATCGCCACCGAGCCGAATATAATAAATGTATGGCACAGGCGAAGGCGGTCATACAAAATCTTCTTTTTGTGTAAAAAATTTTTTATTGACAAGAAAAAGCGAAAGTGCTATTTTTATAATATATTTTTTTGTAAAGAAGGTTTGAATGATGAAATTCATCACGGTAAAAACTTACGAAGAGCTTAGCAAAAAGGCGGCATCCATCATCGCATCTCAGGTTATTTTAAAGCCGAATTGCGTTCTCGGTCTCGCTACTGGCTCATCACCCGTTGGAACCTATCAGAATTTGATTAAATGGTGTGCCGAAGGCGACCTCGATTTTTCGTCTGTTCGTTCGATAAATCTCGACGAGTACATCGGTCTCGACGGCACTCATGAACAGAGCTATCGTTATTTTATGAATGACAATCTCTTTAACCACGTCAATATTGACAAGGCAAATACCTAC
>JAFOCH010000094.1 GCA_017381395.1 Clostridia bacterium | reverse complement strand
GCTTCCGCCCAGAGCCATACCAGAAACGTTTTTATCCTGTTCAACGAGGGTTGATAAATGGAGACGTTCGGTAGCAAAGTTATATGCCTTTTCTTCGCCGTAGTCGATAAGAATACGTGCGGGAACAAGGTTGAGTGAACGCTCAAGTGCATTCTGAACGGTAACGGGGCCACTTGTAGAACGGTCATAGTTTTTAAGTTTTGTTCCGTTGTAGGTGAGCGCCGAGTTTTCGATAAGTGAAGACCATGTAATAAGGTTGTCTTCGAGTGCGGCGGCATAAATACCTACCGGCTTCATCGAAGAGCCCGGCTGATGAGGTGCCGTAGCGTGGTTAAGTCCGCGGCTAACGGTCTTTTCTCCGCGACCGCCGCAAATTGCTACGACGTGACCTTCATAATCCATAATGGTAATTGCACCATTGGGCAATCCTTTTACGCCGTATACCTTTGACCAGTTTTTATCGGTAGTGAATACCTCGTCAACCGACTTTTGAACCTTTGTGTCGAGGGTAGCATAAATCTTGTATCCACCGGTGTATAAAACGTCCTCGGCACGTTCTTTTGTATATCCCTTTTTCTCAACCAGGTCGTCAACGAGCTGGTCAATAAGGGTATCGGTAAAGTAGGAGAAAACTTCTTTTTCAGTTTCGTCCTTCTTTTTAGTTGTTTCGCCGTTTTGCTCGATTTGAGCTGCTGCCTGTTCGTCCGAAATGTCGCTTCCGCTTGACTGAATGGCGTCATAACGTTTTCCTGCTATGCCGAAAAGTTCAACCTTTGACGCGATTGCGGCATCTCTTTCAGCTTCGGAGATATACCCCTGAGCGCACATTTCACGAATTACCCAGTCACGACGATTTTTGTGCTTTTCGGTCTTTGTAATCGGGTCGTATGCCGCGGGCTCTTTTGTAATGGCGGCAAGTGAAGCACATTCCTGAATGTTAAGCTCAGAGCTCGGTTTGCCGAAGTAATACTCGGCAGCCGATTCAACGCCGTAGCAGTTATTGAATAGATAAATGTAATTGAGATAGCATTCAAGGATAACGTCCTTTGAATAGGTTTCGTCAATCTTTCTTGCTCTCATGATTTCGCGAATTTTTCTCATCGGGCTGACGTCGTTATCGTTTGTCAGGTTCTTTATCAACTGCTGGTCGATGGTTGAACCACCCTGCTGTGAGCCGAGGAAGGGGACAATCATATTAGCAAACGATGCAATCGTTCTCTTCCAGTCGACACCGCTATGGGTGTAAAAACGCTGATCTTCTGCCGCAACAAATGCGTGGGGAAGATGCTTTGTCATATTTTCAAGGTCGACCCATTCGCGATTTTCCTTAAATAGTTCCTGATAAACTACCCATTTGCTCGGGTCTTTTTCGTCGCGGACGTATAGGATGGACTTTTGGTTAACGGTGAGGTCATTGAGGTTAAAGTCAATGGAATCGTCAACGAACCCAAACATATAAATACCAAACGCACCAACTACGAGGAATGCCGCTATGATACCAATGAGAAAGATTGATAATACAATTTTTCCAATAGTACCAATAATGCGTCTTGCCTTTGACTTCGGCTTTTTCTCCTTTTTATTTTTTGAAGGTTTGCCCGAGGTAGCATCTGCGCCTGTTGAGCTGAGGTTGTTTGCACCTCTGCTTGATGTTGAATTGTATCGCGAAGATGACGGTCGAGCATTTCGGCTTGAATTGCCGCGGACTGAACCAGTTGCGTCAGCGTTTCGACCTGCGGTCGAACGTGAGCGTCCTGTCTGTCCCGAAGATGTAGTGCTGAAACCGCTTGAATATGACTGATCGTCATCAAAGCCGTTTCTGCGCTCATAATCGCCGGCCATAATATCGCCTCCTGTATAAAAAAGTTGTTTGCTTTTTAGAAATTGAATTTAATTACTGAACCTCTATTATATCACATTTTTCGAAAAATAAAGTTACAGTATTTTAATCTTTTGACAATTGCTTCTTGACCGAGATGAAAAAAACTGTTATCATTATGGGGCAAAAGGCAATATATCATACAATCTCAACATATATAATACCACATATTGTTTCAAATTTCTAGTATAAATATATTTTTTGTATATTTATTATGATTTAGTCGAAATATTAGTCAATTTGTTTACTTTTAATTCATATTTTCTCAACCGTTGAGAAACATATTGATATTATTATGTCATCAGAATACAATTAATTTGGTATTTATTTCATTTTAATCGGAGGATTGACCATAAATGAACGAGTTTAATAGAGACGACTTTACCGAAAACTCAGCTGAAACCAGTGGCGAAAATACTAATGAATCACAGAATTATAGCTATAAAAGTGATCAAATAATTCAGGATTCTGATTATCGGCAGCCAAATCAGGTTAATGAACAGCCGACACATCAGCAGTACACCTATCAGTCACGTCAGCCGCAATATAACCAGTCCAATCAATCGAATTATAACGGATACGGCTATGGCAGCTATTCGAATGGCGGATATTCTAACGGCTATAATTACACTCAGCCGACAGCTAATTATTCACAGCCGACTGCTGCACCTGTAAAGAAAAAGGAGCCACGTCCCGTTTCAATTGGAACGGTAATTCTTTGCATGGCTATTACAGCAATTATTACCGCAGTTGTTTCGGTTTCGATTGCGGCATCTCTTAAAATAAACACCGGAAAGATTAATAACGACTCTAAAAATAACGAAACTACGATCATTCAGTCAACTGTTGAAATGTCGCAGGTTGAAGCAGTTGCCACAGCGGTTACGCCGAGTGTTGTTTGCATTGAAGTTACGACAAAAACACAGAATAATTCATATTCGCCCTTCTTTGGATATTATGGTGGTAATCAGGTTTACGAATCAACCAGCTACGGTTCGGGCGTTATATATTCAACCGATGGATATATTATTACCAACTATCACGTAATTTCTGCCGTATATTCGTCTAATACAGTTGGTGCAAAGGTGGATGTTTATCTTAATGAGGATAACGAAAATGCAATTTCCGCCTCGATAATCGGATATAATTCGGCCGCCGACCTTGCCGTGTTAAAGATTGAAAAATCAGGTCTTCCCGCTATCAAAATCGGCGATTCGTCAAAGCTTGCAATTGGGCAATCGGTAATCGCAATCGGAAACCCGGGAGGTATCGAATTTGCTGGCTCGGTTACAAGTGGAATTATCAGCGGTCTCGACCGAAAATTAGCGGTCGATTCGGTAACAATGTCGCTTATCCAGACCGATGCGGCTATCAATCCAGGAAACTCGGGCGGAGCTCTCGTTGACGTAGAGGGACAGCTTGTAGGTGTACCGAATGTAAAGATTTCAGCTTCGGGATACGAGGGAATGGGCTTTTGTATTCCTGTAAATACAGTCGTCGATATTTGTAATGATATTATCGAAAATGGAATGGACGGTACTCCTTCCGATTCAGCAGCATATCTCGGCGTTGAAATTAACACCAACTTTACTGGCGGCGCATATATTTCCTCCGTTACCGAAGGTGGACCTGCCGAAAAAGCAGGACTTAAGAGCGGTGATATTATCGTTTCGTTTGATGGAAATAAAGTTGCAGGATATGATGATTTGGTCAGCGCGATAAAGAGTCATAAGGCAGGGGATACCGTTACCGTCGGAATTTATCGTAATGGAAAAGAGGGCAGTCTTTCGGTTACCCTCGGCTCAAACGGATAATTGAAAAATACAAATAAAAAATCCGCACAGATTGTGCGGATTTTTTTATTTACGAAAAAATTATTATTCGAATAAATCAGCTTTCTTAATATCGGCAATAAAATCATCAACGCCGAGTGCAGCGGTAGCTTCGTCAACTTCGTATTCATTTAAAATTTCGGTAATCAGTTCGTCTCTTTCAGCACCGTTTTCGAGCAATTTCCAGAGGAAAGCGCCAGTGCCATTGAGCATAATTACACCGTTGAAAGCGTTTTCGTCGTCGCCTGTGCTGACAACCATAAATTCACCTGCAACTTCACGAAGTTGGTATGTTGATTTAATTTTCATAATAGTTCTCCTCAAATAAAAATTTACACTATAATTTTACTGTTAATCGCCTGGTTTGTCAAGTGTGTTCACAAAAATACGCTACAAACATATATTGTATAGAGGTTTGTCTAAAATTTTCAAACCTTCTCAACAAGCTTTGAAAAGAGGCTGAATATATTGAACAAAAGTAGTTATACCGACGCCCTTGATTGCGAAATGTTACCCGCAACCGAAGGCGCTCAACCTATAAAAAATGCAGTTTTGGCTATGGCGTACGTTCCGCTTCAGGAACTGAATACAGTTTACACCGAGGAGGATGCGCTAAGTCAGGGGACCCTCTTTCCTGACCTTGATAAGCCATTTCATAGAGGGTTTGGAGGCGCAAAAAGATGAGTGAAAAGGATATGCTTATGCGCCGACTTTCGAGCGCACAGTTTGCCGCTTGGGAGATGCACATTTACCTCGATACCCATCCCAACGATAGAGCGGCCTTGATGTCAATGCGCAAATATGAGGAAAAAGCACGTGCTTTGCGGGCTGAATATGAAAAGCGGTTTGGTCCGATCAGACCGACCGATATGTATGGTGACACCCGATTTGAATGGGTAAAGGACCCATGGCCGTGGGACGTTGAGTGCCCGCTTACGTTAGGGGAGGTGGATGACTGATGTGGATGTACGAGAAAAAGTTACAGTATCCTGTAAAGATAGCCCGTCCTAATCCCGCATTAGCAAAGCTCATTTCCAGTCAGTACGGCGGTCCTGATGGCGAACTAGGTGCATCACTCCGTTATTTAAGTCAGCGTTTTTCGATGCCGATGCCCGAATTAAAGGCGATTCTAACCGATATTGCCACAGAGGAGCTCGGACATCTCGAGATGGTTGGCGCAATAGTTCATCAACTTACCCGTAATCTCACCGAGGAAGAGATTAAAAAGGGTGGCTATGACGCCTATTTTGTCGACCATACGACAGGAATTTATCCGAGCTCGGCTTCGGGAGTCCCCTTCACGGCGGCGTATGTTCAGTCAAAGGGTGACCCCATTACCGACCTGCACGAGGATCTTGCCGCCGAGCAAAAGGCACGTACGACCTATGACAATATTCTTCGTTTTACCGACGATCCCGACGTACGCGACCCAATAAAGTTCCTCCGTCAGCGCGAGGTAGTCCATTATCAACGTTTCGGCGAAGGTCTCAGACGCTTGCAGGATAAACTGAATGATCGCAACTTTTATGCATTTAACCCCAGCTTTGATAAAGGCCCCGCAAAATAAAAAAGAACAGACGGACATCTATATCCGTTCGTTGCGGTTTAATTAAAAAATATTGTAGGGTATGAATATAGGGATTATATAAAACTTGATAATAAAAAACCACCGATTTAATCGGTGGTTTTTTATTATCTTAATTACATCAAGCTTCTATAAAGTGCCTTGATTTCTTCGACAGAGGTTTCTCTCGGGTTACCGGGGCGGCAAGCATCAGCGTAAGCTGATTCAGCAAGCTCGTCAATGTCTTCCTCTTTAACAATTCCCTTGAGTGTGGTAGGAATGCCTACGTCCTCGGCCAACTGCTTAACAGCATTAACAGCGGCGGCTCTGTATTCCTCCTGTGTCATATTTTCAACGCCTTCTACGCCCATAGCGATAGCGATGTCGCTATACTTTGTACCGGTGTATTCAGCGTTGTAAGCCATGACGGTCGGCAGGAGAATAGCACATGCCTTTCCGTGAGGAGTATCGTAATAAGCCGAAAGGGTGTGCGCCATTGAGTGGTCAACACCGAGGCCTACGTTAGAGAAGCCCATACCTGCAACGTACTGACCGAGAGCCATGCCCTCTCTGCCGTCAGCTTCGTTTTTAACAGCGGCACGAAGACTTCTTGTGATGATTTCGATCGCTTTGATATGGAACATATCCGAAAGTTCCCAAGCCCCTTTTGTGATATATCCTTCAATAGCGTGTGTGAGAGCATCCATACCGGTAGCGGCTGTCAGAGCAGCAGGCATTGTATTCATCATATCAGGGTCAACAACGGCAACAACGGGAAGGTCGTGAACGTCAACGCAAACAAACTTACGCTTCTTTTCAACGTCGGTGATAACGTAGTTGATTGTAACCTCGGCAGCAGTTCCTGCTGTGGTAGCAACTGCGATAATCGGAACGCAAGGATTCTTTGTCGGGGCAACGCCTTCGAGCGAACGAACGTCCTCGAATTCAGGATTGGTAATGATGATACCGATTGCCTTTGCGGTGTCCATTGACGAACCGCCGCCGATAGCGATAATGCAATCTGCACCACATTCCTTGAATGTTTTTACACCGTTCTGGACATTTTCGATTGTCGGGTTTGCTTTAATATCGGTAAAGAGAGTGTAGGGGATGTCGGCCTTTTCGAGAAGGTCGGTCACCTTATTTGAAATGCCGAATTTAACAAGGTCGGGGTCGGTAGCAACAAAGGCCTTTTTAAACCCTCTGCTTTTAATTTCTTCCGGTACTGCGTTTATGGCACCTGCACCGTGATAAGAGGTTTCGTTAAGCACAAACTTTTTCATTTCAATTAACCACCTTTTAAGATAATTTGTATAACGGTTTTCCGTTATCTTTATTATACATTTAAAGATATCAACTTGCAAGGAATTTTTGTTAAAAAATTATCAAACTTTATAAAATGATAAAATAATGCCCCTTTTTCAACCGAATTATCGGTGAAAAAGGGGCAGGGTATTAGGTTACCTTGAAACTGTATTGAATATCACTTTCCATTGTGCCGTCGGCAATTTCCATCGAAACTACAAAGTTTTTGAATAGCTCAGGTATTTCACCTGTAAGGTCGAATCTGTACTCTGCTACGTTTTTCGGGAAATCGGTAGCAGCTTGGTTGAGCGAGATTACCGTCTTTTCTTCGGTTTCATTAACGTCCGGTTTATGAACAGAGTTGTTTATAGCGTCAACAACGGTGTTGAAAATATGACGTCTTTTAGCTTCCTCGTATCCCTTTGTTGATTTCAAATTAAGCTCGTATCCTACGTTTTTCATCGTGCCGCAGCCGAATGAAAGGGTAAAGTTGTTTAACTGCATACGGAACATTGATTTATCATAGCCCATATAGTTAATGTTGCCCTGGCTAGTGTTATAGATAAGGGTAAAACGGATAAACTCGTTCATTTCGATTGATGCAGTTGTGTCTTCAAACTTTTTGTTAAATCCAAAAACAGCAATATCAAGTGTCTTTCTGTTTTCGTTGGTGGAGTAAAAGCTTTGCGCTACTGCAATATGATTTTTACTTTCGTGGATATACGGCTGATTTTCTTTGTAAATCGACGGGTCCATGTTAAAAAGCTTTGCTATTGTCGGGAATTTGTCAGAAAAGCCATTGTCCATTTCAAAGTGGTTTTCGGGGTCAAGCATAGCGTTATAAACGTCGTAAAATTCATTATTTTCGGCAAGTGTTTGTGAAAAGTCATTTTTCTCTGTGGTGGTTGATTCGAAATAATATTTCATTCCGTAATCAGTCGGGGTCATAATGAGGTATATGCCGAATATAAAAAGCGCAATAATAACACAAATAGAAACGTTTGACCAAATTCGGCGTTTTTTATCGCTCTTTGGCTCGTAAGGGTTGTATTTACTGTATCTCATTATCTCACGTCCTTTTTAACAGTGTTTGCAATAGCGGTGAATTGCTCCATCGAAAGCTGCTCTCCGCGAGTATTTCGGTCGATGCCGCAGCTGTCGAGAATTTCATAAACCGCTTGTTTATCCATTTTTAGCCCATTTGAAAGGCAGTTGACCAGTGTTTTTCTTCTCATCGAAAATGCCGCTTTTATGACCTTGAAAAAGTCGGCAGAATCAACGTCATATTCCTTTTCTTTTCCCGAAATGTCGAACTTTATTACCGCGCTGTCAACCTTTGGCGGTGGCATAAACGAGTCACGCGGTACGTTGAACAAAAGTGATGGCGTACAATAAAATCTGACTGCCGCGGTAACGGCACCACATTCTCTCGTTCCCATTTCGGCGCAAAGTCGGTCTGCAGCTTCCTTTTGCACCATTACGGTAATGCTTTCGATTGCCAGATTGGATTCAAGCAGCATCATAATAATCGGCGATGTGATATAGTAGGGCAGATTGGCACAAACTGCTATCTTCATTCCCTGCAATTTTTCGTCGATGAGCTTGTTTAAATCGATTTTCATAACGTCACCGAAAACAATTTCGACATTGTCATACTCG
>JAFOCH010000093.1 GCA_017381395.1 Clostridia bacterium | reverse complement strand
GCCATTTCTGCTATTATCAGGGCCAATCGTATTACCGCCGTAACCCGCATGATAGTAATATCTTTCGGGCATTCTGGGGTCGTGCGCCTTTTTAGGTCCTGCGAATCTGAAATTTATGCCGCTTTTATAAAGTAAATTGTGCAGAAAAAAGCGGTATCCGCTATGCGTACCTGCACCATCGGTTATCGAGTCGCCGATGGGCAGGATATTTATAACTTCGTTGTTAGAATTCATTGTATCTTACCGATTATTGTGCCTTTCTGATGATGATTGCCTGAATGTGAGAAACTCGCGACGGCTCTGATGATACGACGGTGATTTTTGATGAGCTGGACATTGAACCTGCCTTGACAGTAAAGAGGGTTTCGTAATCTCTATGTACAGTAATCACGCCGTTATTGTATGAGAAGCCGTAAAGATGCCTTTTCAGTAGGTATTCACCGGTGAAGGAACCAACCTCGTTACCGTTATTAAACAGTTTAACCATTCCGCCGCAGTTATACACTCTAAGCTCGTATCCGCCATATTCAAATGATACAAAATAGCCGAGATTTGACTGGTTGATGCCAGTGTTTTGTTCAGCTGAATAAGCCATATTGATCATAAAGTTTTTGCCAGCTTCGTAGCTGTTTTTGGTGGAAACTGTTTTTGCAGAGCCGCCGGGGAACCAGCGATACCATCCACCGCCGTTGAAGCCGCTTGCATCGTCGCCTTCCCATGTTCCACTGTTGAAATTGTCCGAAAGAAAGGTCTTATAATTAGGCGCGTTCTCGTCCTTGCTTACTGTAACTTCGCAGGTAGTGACGAGTCCGCCGTCAATGGTCTTTGCTGTAATGGTGGCAGTACCTGTCTTTACACCGCTAACCAGTCCGAATGTATCGACAGTAGCGATGCTATCGTCACTTGATGTCCAGATGCATCCAAGGTGCTTTGCATCGGCGGGTTTAACAGTTGCGGTAAGACGGATTTTGCTACCCTTGAAAACTGTTGCAGTTTCTTTGTTTAAGCTAACGCTTGTCGGATGCTTTACAACGCTTGCGCTGCTGTCACCCTTGTCGTTGATTTCGAGTACTTGGTCAAAAATGGCGTCAAACCAAGCGTCAGCCATTTTTCTCTGACCCTGTTCGTTTGGATGGGTACCATCATCGCCATCAAAGTCACCTGCGTTGCCGCTGAGATTTGTCATTTCGTCAACGTCGACGAATTTAACATCATATCCTTCTTTGCAAAGTGAATCAACAATTCCCGGCAAAATTTTATTAAGTCCATTATCGACATAGCCTTTGTTAACGTCGGGAGCGTTTCCGTTGCTTTGGTTAACCATTGTTCCGCAATATACAGTAATTCCGGGGCTCAGCTCAATAATCCTCTTAACGAAATTGGAATAAACCTCATTCATATTGTTAACGTCAACGCCGTGGAAATAGTTGTTTGCGCCAAGCATAACGAGTGCAATATCTGCACCGCCACCAAGATAGTTTCCGAGGTGATCGTAGGTGCTTCTGTTTTTACCATCGGTGTTGGGACCGATAAAAGCACCACCATATCCTCCATGAACCTGATATTCAGAGGGCAATCGGGGATCTGCGCTTCTTTCCGAGCCAACGTAGGTGAAGGTTGCACCTGCAGAAATGAGGTTGCGATAGAGATAGTATCTGTACGCGCTGTATGTACCTGTACCCTGAGTAATTGAGTCACCGATACATGCGATACGAACGTTTTTATACTTGAAATTAGCAGGCTTTTCGGTACGAGTTGCACGATAACGTGTATCTTCGCTTGAGATTGCTTCACTGCTTGTATTGTCAGCAGAATTGCTTTCGTCAGTGCCATTTGTAATGGATGACGTATTATCTTTTGAAGAGGTGTCCGCCGTATTATCGCCTCCGCACGAACATATTGAAAGCAACATAATTGCTGTGAGCAAAAGGCATACAATTTTTTTAAAATTCATTTTAATTATCTCCTTGCCAGTTAGTTGAATTTTTTGAGATTGATGTTTGTAGCATAAATACAGCGTCCTGTTTCAGATGTTGTAATGCTGATTGGAGTAGTTGACGGTTTGCTTGCTCTTGCGGTGATAACCTTTTCTCCCGCGTAAATAAGGGTTGCTTTGCCGTCGCGATATTCAAGCTGATATACCGCCATTTCGGGATTGAGCCCCAAGTTTTTGTACGAGCCGATAAGCTTATCATCCTTGTAAAGTTCAAGCTCCTTTACACAATCCTTAATCTTGACTGTGAAGCCACCGTATGAATATGAGGTATAACCATTAGCATAAACGATATCAGTGTTGCTGCTTACTGAATATGTAAAATATAATATAAATCCGCTTGATGCATCAAAGCTTTCTTTTGTGTTGAGTGAATGAGATCGACCGGGGAACCAGGTGCTTAAACCGCTTTTTACAATGTCGGTGTCGCCTTCCCAAATATCGCGGCTACCATAAAAGTCTCTAAATATCTCGGTTGTTTCTACCTTCGGTGCGGCAGTAACAGTTACTTTGATTTCTTGTTTAAATCCGCCGTCAAGCGATTTTGCAGTAATGGTTGCGGTACCTTTTTTGATTCCTCTGATTCTGCCGCTATTGCTTACGGTAGCAATTTTCGGGTCGCTTGAACTCCACAATACTGTGAACACCTCAGCATTGGAAGGGGAGATAGTAGCTTTTACAGTTGTTGCTTCCAATGATTGGAGTGTGACCTCGTTTTTATCCACTGTGATACCGGTAACTCGTGTGCTTAATTTGGCTGAATTATCGCCCTTGTCATTGATTTCGAGTACGGTGTCGAGGATTGAATCGCCAATTGCGTATCCGATTGTCTGGCTACCGTATTCGTTAGGATGCACCGTATCCTTTTGCGAGAAGCAGTCGTTTTCTTTCCAACCGGGCAGGTTAAATGTGTCGATGTGATATACCTTAAAGCCCTTGTCCTGATATTCTTTGCAAATTGTGGGCAACTGCTTATTAAGATCAAAGTCGTCACCGTTAACCTTTTCTCTCGTCGGAGCGACAGAGCAGCAATATACGATAGCATTGGGCTTTAAATTGAGTAGTGCATCGAGCATCTGACGGTATCTATTTGAAATATTAGCGAGGTCTTCGCCACCTAGATAATCGTTGACACCAATCATAAATGTATAAATGTCGGCGTCACATGCGACAAAGTTTGCCATTGCTTCAGTTATCTGTGCAATTTTCCATCCGCCGTAACCGCTGTGTCCCATATATCTTTCAGGCAGACGGTAGTCGGTTGTTGACATTTTAGAACCTACCATCGAAAATGTTGCACCGTTAGAATACAAATATTCGTACAAGTAGTAGCGATATGTACCGGGGAAGTAGATACCCTGCGTAATAGAGTCGCCAATGCAGGAGATTTTAACATTTTTGTATTTAAAGTTTTTGTCCTTTTTTTCTCTGGTTGCACGGTAACGCGTGTCAATCACCTCCGGCTCAGCTTCTGACGATGCGTCGTCTAATGAATTGGTTAAATTGGTATCAGAATTGCTAGCGATTTCATTGGACGAGCCGCTTTTATCATCTCCGCCGCAGGAACAAATCGTCCCAATTAATATCGTTAAGAACATAATTAACGATAAAATTCTTATAGTTTTTTTCATAATTTGCCTCCAAAGATTTATCTATATAAATATACCATACTATGCTATTTTTTTCAATATAATAAATTTTAGATTGGGCATTATTCGTAACTTAATTTTTACTTATTCATACAATGGTTTTGGAGGTGTGTTTTTTAATGCCAAAGGTATATATTTCACCCAGTGTTCAGCAGTTTAATTTATGCGAATACGGTGATACAGAAAAGGATCATTGTCAGGAATATGCGGACATATTAGAACGCTATTTTGACGCTTGCGGTATCGAGTATAAAAGGAATAGAAACAAGAGTTTTCAGGAAGCTGTTGCTGAGTCGAATGCATGGAATCCAGATATACATTATGCTTGTCATACCAATGCTTTTGATGGCAAAACGAGATACTCGGTTTTGCTCGTTTATAATGCTGTTATGTCCTCTCCCGCCTACCAATGTGCCGAGGATATAAAGGAGTTTCGTCAGCAGGTTTATCCTAATCCAATATACGTTAATCAAAACCGCAGTTTATACGAAATTAGGTATTCGGCAAGCCCCTGCGTATATGATGAAATAGTGTTTCATGACAATGTTGACGATGCAACGCTTTTCCACGTCAGAATGCAAACATTTGCCGAGCTGACAGCAAGGGGCTTTTGCAAATATTTTGACATACCGTTTGTTTACCCTCAGGGGGTAGGGCTTGAACCGGGCGTTTCGGATACAGGAATACTATCAGGTGGAATGGGTGCTGACGATGACGTTGATGCGACTTGCGAGCAGTTAAAGGATATATTTGAGGATTCGCAGGAAGAACTTAATGAAATGCGCGAAAAGTATAATATGCTGCGCAAAGAAATAAATCGTGTTCTCGATAAGTATAAATAAAAAATGGGGCGTCATGGTAAATGACGTCCCATTGAATTTATTTGTTCATTGAATCAACAGCGAGGAGAATACCCATTTTTGCACTGTGGAAGTTAATTCCGCCCTGCATCCATACTGCGTATGGCTCTCTCAGCGGTGCATCACACGAAAGCTCGATTGAAGCACCGAGCGTAAATGCACCAGCCGCCATAATTACGTCGCAGTCGTATCCCGGCATCGCCCAAGGTTCAGGTATAACATATGAGTCAACCGGAGCTCCTGATTGCATTCCTTTACAGAAGTCAACTACCTTTTGCCCATCGCCTAGGGTAACGGTTTGAATGATGTCAGCGCGTTTTTCGTTATATTTAGGATATGTTTCATATCCCATTATTTCAAGCAGTGCTGCGGCATAAGCGGCCGTTTTAAGCGCTTCCCCGACAACGTGGGGTGCACTGAAAAGGCCCATATACAGTTCACGATTAGTGCCGAGTGTCGCACCTACTTCGCCACCAATTCCGGGGACGGTGAGTCGATTGGCGCACTGTTCAACCAGATTGGTCTTTCCCGCAATATAGCCGCCGGTTGGAGCTATTGCACCGCCCGGATTTTTAATAAGTGAGCCTGCCATAATATCGGCACCGCATTCGGTCGGTTCACGCGTTTCGACAAATTCGCCGTAGCAATTATCAACCATGACAATTGTATCAGGCGAAACTGATTTTACCGCTTTTGCGATTTTTTCTATGTCGTCGGTGCCAAGCGGACGTCTGACTGCATAGCCGCACGAACGCTGAATGTACGCCATTTTATAGAATTTGGTTTTGAGTTGTTCAACAATAGCGTCAATATCAACCTCGCCGTTAAAAAGGTCGACCTGCTCATAATTTATACCGTATTCACGGAGTGAGCCGTCGGTTACCTTGTCAATTCCGATAACGCCAACAAGTGTATCGTACGGTCGTCCTGTTACACAAAGCATTGTGTCATTCGGACGTAGCATTCCAAAAAGGGCAACTGTGAGTGCGTGAGTGCCACACACAAAATTATGTCTGATAATAGCACTTTCGGCACCGACAGCGTCGGCAAAAACGCGGTCGAGCGTATCGCGTCCGCGGTCGCCGTAGCCGTAACCGGTCGAACCGGAAAAATGTGCTTCGCTTACACCATTTTTAATGAATGCAGACAGCATTTTTACCTGATTATATTCGGTGATCTCGTCAATTTCATTGAATTTTTGTTTACATAATTCTAATGCTTTTTTATCGCATTCTTTTATGCTGTCACTAATTTTAAAAAAGTTCTGTTCCATTATTTCACCTTGTATGTACTGAATTCAGAAACTATGCTGAATCCGTTTTTTGTATAAAATTCAATTGGCCCGTTAATATCAACCAAAGCGTAAATTTCACTTGATGAAAGATTTTCAACAAGCTCTTGCAATAACTGACTTCCTTGTCCTTTTTTACGTTCATTTTTGTTGATACATATACCGCTGATAAGGGCGCAGTTGTCACCCTTTAAACCGATTGCTGCACCAATACTATTTGATATGGCTACCGCTCCGTTATGCCTTATACGATGCGACATGTCGGGATACCAAGTATCGAAATCAGGAAGTAAAAAAGAGGTTGACATAATATCGTAGACGCTCGATAATTTGCATTCATTTAACTTCGCTTTAATCGGTACAACCGATTTATTAACAACATATCCATATTCGACAATTTCGAGTGGCAATTTGCTTTCGGAATACACCGTTTTGGCACCGATGACTGCTAAAAAATCGATTATTTCGTCATAGTCGGCATTATTGCTAACGATGGTAGCATTACCATCCATTATGGACATAACAGCTGTGACTTGGTCATCAATAATTTGACAATAAAACCGCAAAAAATCGAAGTTAGTCCCATACGAACGATATAACGACTGTATTCTTACCAATCCAGCTGACAAAGGGAAAACGGGCAAACCGTCATTTAATAATTTAATCATATTCTATCATCAGCCATTTGTTCAAAAAGGCCGACTGCAATATCTCTTACCGATTCTATATCCCTCTTATCAATTACACATTCGGGCGAATGTAGATAGCGGCAGGGGATAGAAAGCGAAATGGTACGCACTCCACTTTTTGTCAAATGGATTGCACCTGCGTTATTTCCGCCGGATGTTCCGCGCTTTACCTGAATTTTATTTCCGATATTCTTTGCGGTGTTAATTGCCGCATCAAAAAGTGACTTTTCGTACAGTGTTGAGCCGTCCATAAATGAAACAACCGCACCTTCGTTTAATTTACAAACCGATTTATTTTCGGGTGTGTCGATAATATCGCAGGCGGTTGTTGATTCGATTGCGATTGCAAAATCGGGGTCAACGCTGAATGTAGCCGTTTTTGCTCCGCGAAGACCGACTTCTTCCTGAACGGTGAAACTGAACCACGCGTCAAAGGGTAAATCTGACTTTATAATATCGATCAAAATAGCACAACCTAGTCGATCGTCGATTGCCTTTGCCTTAATTTTATTGTCGCCAAATTCGACATAATCACTATCAAATACTGCTACATCGCCAATTTCAACGTGTTCTTCGGCTTCTGCCTTTGACAATGCGCCAATATCGATTAAAAGATTATCCTTTTCGGGCAATTTTTTCTTTTCATCGTCGGAAAGCATGTGAATCGGCTTTACGCAAATAACGCCATAAACATCACCGATTTTGACTCGTTTTGCAAGTAAAACCTCGGTATTTATTCCTCCAATGCAGGAAAAGGTGAGCATTCCGTTATCCTTTATACCCGTGATTATGAGACCTACTTCGTCCATGTGCGCATCAAATAAAACACGTTTTTTAGTGGATGAAGCGCCTTTTTTGTGCGCGATGACGTTACCGAGCGGGTCAATATAGCATTCGGCATAAGGGGCAATTTCGTTTATGATATATTCGGCTATCTTGCCTTCATTTCCCGAAACGCCGTCCAAAAGGCAGAGGTTTTTTAAGTTATTCAGCATATTACTTTACCGCCTTTCTGACATAGTCGGCAATAAGTTTTGCCGTGCCTTCGACATCCGACATAGAGATTGTTTCTGCCGCCGTGTGCATATTGAGTAGGGGGATGGAAACAAGCGCAGTTCTAACTCCGGATTTAGTAACCGAGATAATATCGGCGTTTGTGCCTGTTGACGAGCCGCAAACTTCACGCTGATAGGGCATATTTTGATCTTCACAAATATCGATCAAGCAATTTGTCATATATCGGTCGGTGATGGGAGAAATACAAATCATCGGTCCTTTTGAAAGTTTGCCTGTTTTTTGACTTGGGATTCCCTGGAATGCGCCAAAGCTAACGTCGACAACGATTGCTTCGTTGGGGAAGTGGTTGAAGGTGGCTGTTCTTGCTCCTCTCAAACCTAGCTCCTCCTGAGCGGAAAGAGAAACTATAATGTTGCAGGGTGCTTCACCGTCAGCGCAAAGTAATTTGGCGGCTTCAATAACGGCTGCACATCCTGCTCGGTTGTCAAGCGACTTTCCAGTAACTCTATCACCTATGAGTGAAACCGCCTTCTGTCTGAATGAAATGCGGTCGCCAATTGATATAATCTTTTCTGCCTCGTCCTTTGAAAGTCCGGTATCAATTGCCATTTCGTCAATGTCGGGTATCTCGTTGCTATCCTTTTTAAGATGTGGAGGAATGGAGCAAAATACACCGAAAACATTCTCTTTTCCGTGGATTATAACCTCCTGCGAAATTAGTGTTCTAACGTCGACACCGCCGCATTTTGCAACGCGGATAAATCCGTCGTCGATTGCAGTTACCATCATTCCTATTTCGTCAATGTGAGCATCGAGTAAAATGGTGTAATCCTTTTTTCCTTTAATCTCGGCGGCTAATCCGCCCATATTATCGCGGCTGATCTTTCCGAGCGGTGAAAGTTCCTTTTCGGCAATATCAAGTGCGCCGTCGAGCCCCGATACTCCGTCAGCGTCAGCAAGTTTAATTAAAAGTTCTTTAAGCTCCATTTTGATTAGCTCCTTAAAGTGAATTTACGAGTTGCTTGTAGTGCTTTCCGCGCTCTTCAAAATTGGGATATGCGTCAAAGCTGGCACAGGCGGGACTTAATGACACAATGTCGCCTGATTTTGCTAATTTGTGAGCAATTTTTACCGATTCCTCGAGATTGTTTGAATGTATGATTTCCATTCCGCATCCACCGAACCCTTCACATTCTCTGATTGCTTTTTCGATAGCGTTTGCGGTAGGACCGGTCAGAATGAGAATTTTGATTTTTTCGATTGCGTGGGGTGCAAGTGGCTCGAAAGGAATGTGTTTGTCATATCCGCCGCCGAGTACAATCAGTTTTTGATCGAATGCTTTGAGTCCCGCAATTGTTCGTGTTGGACTGGTTGCTATTGAATCGTTATAATATTTTACTCCGTCTAGTTCGCGGACGAATTCGATTCGGTGCTCAACTCCGCCAAATTCGCGTGCAACCTTTACAATTGTACTGATGTCAACGAGTCCCCAAATAGCCGAAATAGCGGTCAGATAATTTTCTACATTATGCTCGCCGGGAAGCTTGATTTCCTTTTTATTCATAATTTCAGTAACGCCGTTTTTATCAGCATAGCAAATCATATCGCCGTCGAGAAAAGCACCATTATTGACCTTGTTATTATAGCTGAAAAACACCTTTTCGCCTCTAACGTCATTCTCAAACGATTTAGTGATTTCGTTGTCAGTATTAAGTACAGTTCGTGAAAATGCATTCTGGTGAATGAGGATATTCTTCTTTGCCTCGATATATTCATCCATTGTTTTGTGTACGTCGAGGTGGTTAGGCGCAACGTTGGTTACAACAGAAATATCAGGGCTCTTTCTCATTGAAATAAGCTGGAATGAGCTGAGCTCGACTACTGCAATATCATTTTCGTCAACCTGCTCTATAATCGGAAGCAGGGGAGTTCCGATATTTCCGCCGAGGTGAACATTGTATCCCTGCTCTTTTAAAATTGTGGCTATAAGTGTTGTTGTAGTTGTCTTTCCATCCGAGCCGGTAACTGCAATTGTTTTGCACGGGCAAAGGTCAAAGAATACTTCCATTTCGGAGGTAACTACAATACCGTTTTCTCTTGCTTCACAAAGCTCGGGTAAAAAGTAGTTCATTCCCGGTGTTCTGAAAATAATATCGACATCTAAATTTTTGAGATAATCGTTGCCGAGTAATAATTTTGCACCAGCTGATTTAAGCGAAGTGATTGTATTTTTATCTATCGATGCTTCGTCACGCTTGTCACAGGCGTAAACATCAATACTTCTATCCAAAAATTTATAAATAAGCGGCAGGTTGCTCTTTCCAATTCCTAAGAAAGCCACCTTTTTACCCTTTATATTGCTAAAGAACGAATCGACCTTGTTCACTATGTATCATCCCTTTTTATTTATTAACTATATTATTATATCACTTTTATCTTAAATATCAACAATTACACATAAAATAAACCGTTTATCAGCTTTTGTTTCTGATAAACGGTGATTATGGGTAAATTTATTTAAGTTCGTCTACTTGTTTTTTAATCTGTTCCTTATTTTTGTCGGTCATAACACGATATTTGATAATAATTTCTCTTTCATCCTCGGTAAGCTCATCAAAGTATTGAAGCTCCATTGTTTTGTACGGGACTTCGGGCGCTCTGAGAACAAAATCACTGCTTACAATCTGGTCAATCGAAACGTTATACATCTTTGCCAATGTGCTGACCGTTTCAAGTGATGGCTCGTGTGTACCCAATTCGTAATAAGCGTATGATGAACGTGATATATTGAGAACGTCAGCAACGTTTTGCTGGGTGAGGTTATGAGAATCGCGAAGAGCTCTTAAATTATAATACACATTATTTTTCATATAAAAGTATTCCCTTTCATCGCATTATGGTTTATTATAATAAATAAATCCAAATTTGACAATACGTGTGACTTTTAATCACAAATCGACATTTTTTTATATTTGAAATTATAGACATTATGTGATATAATAAATGGATTTAATTTTTAGAAAGGTGATTATTTATGAATAATGGTTCAATCGGTGCCTTTGATTCAGGGCTCGGCGGTCTCACAGTAGTTAGTCAAATACATAAATATTTACCTGATGAAAGTATTGTTTATTTCGGTGATACGGGTCGAGTTCCTTACGGTAGCCGTAGCAACGAAACTATAATCAGATATGCCAAACAGGACATAAATTTTCTTAAATCAAAAAATGTAAAGATTATTGTCGCCGCTTGTGGTACAGTTAGCTCGGTTGCATCATCTGCGGCTGACGGGCTGGATATTCCTTTTGTCGAGGTTGTCACTCCCGCTTCCGAAATGGCGGCAAAAACGACTAAAAATGGTAAAATCGGCGTAATTGGCACAGCTGCAACTGTAGCTAGTCACGCTTATAAAAATAGAATTATCGGAATTGATAAGGATATTCAGA
Source organism: Clostridia bacterium (assembly GCA_017381395.1). GTDB lineage: Bacteria > Bacillota > Clostridia > Oscillospirales > Acutalibacteraceae > UMGS1976. The sequence continues at coordinate 2,692 of JAFOCH010000093.1, read as the reverse complement.
TTTTTGAGCAGGCGTGTTCACTTTTTGTTCCTTTTGTTGAATCTGGCTTTATTGATCCGAATGACCCGCTTGTCGAAGGAATAGTCAGACGATATTTAGACGTTTTTGCTGATAAGAATATTGATACGCTGATACTCGGTTGTACTCATTATCCGATTTTATCACCGATAATCAAAAAGGTTATGGGCGAAGGTGTTACGCTGATAAATACAGGAGAAGCTGCCGCTTTAAAGGTTAAGGAAATCCTGACAAACGGAGATATGCTTGCCGAGAAAAAGGGCGAAAGTCACTTTTTCGTTAGCGACACGACACAAACGTTTATGCAAACATCAGAGATTTTGCTTGGAAAGAGTCTCGATTTCGATGTGCAAAAGATTGATATAGAAAAATACTGATATGGAAAAGAAAAAGTTTATTTTTGTGATTTCAAGTGAAATTACAACCGACGGTGATACAAGTAATATCAAGCTTACAACGACGGGTAACTATTCAAAAATAAACGGACGTTGGGTCCTGCTTTATGACGAAATGTCGGAGGACAAAACTGCTGTTATTAAAACAATGGTAAAGGTTAACGACAAATCGGTTACGATTACTCGCAATGGCGAGGGCTCGTCAAAGTTGATTGTGACCGAGGGTGAACGAAATATGTGCCATTACAGAACACAGTTTGGTGATATTCTTTTGGGCGTCTATTGTAACGAGGTCGAAAATGATCTAAAGGATAGCGGCGGTACAATTTCGATGTCATATGCGCTTGATGTAAACGCATCGGTTTTAAGTGAAAATAAAGTAACGATAAAAGTCAGAGAGGTTAAATAAAAAATGTCAAAGACGGTTAATAAATCAAAATCGGATATTAAAGAAATAGTAATGAATGCGGCTAATAAGGCAATTGCAGACGGAATTTTTCCTGCCGATGCCGAGTTACCTTCATTTAATGTCGAAACTCCTGCTGATAGACAGCACGGCGACTATGCTGTTAATGCTGCAATGGCATGGGCAAAGGCGCTTAGAATGCCACCTGTAAAGATTGCCGATGCACTTGTAGAGAGATTCGATCTTACCGACACCTACATTGACAGATGTGAAATTGCAGGTCCCGGTTTCTTGAATTTCTATTTAAATGACAAATATTATGCTGACATTCTCCTCAACATCGACGAGGAGGGAGACGATTACGGTCGCTCTGATTACGGCCAAAAAAAGCGCGTTCTCATCGAATTTGTATCCGCAAACCCGACAGGACCTATGCATATCGGAAATGCTCGTGGCGGTGCTATCGGTGACTGCTTGGCATCGGTAATGGACTTTGCAGGATATGAGGTTGCCCGCGAATTTTACGTTAACGATGCAGGAAATCAGATCGAAAAGTTCAAGGTTTCACTTGAAGCGCGTTATTTACAGATTTATGATTCTACCGTCGAAATTCCTGAGGATGCTTATCTCGGCGATGATATTGTTCAGCATGCAAAGAATTTTGCAGAAATTCACGGGGACAAGTATGTAAATGCCGACTCGGAGGAAAGAAAACAGGCGCTTTGCGATTTTGCCCTTCCGCTTAATATTCAGAAACTTCACGACGATCTCAAAAAGTACAGAATCGAGTTTGATAAATGGTTCCTCGAAAGTACACTTCACAATAATGGAGCCATTAATACTATCGTAAATACACTTACCGAAAAGGGTCACACCTACGAGCAGGAGGGTGCTATCTGGTTCCGCTCCACTACTTTTGGCGAGGATAAGGATAGAGTTCTTGTCCGTGCCAACGGTGTACCGACCTATGTTGTTCCCGATATTGCTTATCATTACAATAAGCTCGAGGAACGCAAATTCGATATTGCTATCGACGTTCTCGGTGCCGACCATCACGGCTACGTTCCGCGTATGAGAGCTGCTCTTGAAGCACTCGGCGTTGATTCAACACGATTTGACGTAATCATTATGCAGATGGTTCGTCTGGTTAAAAACGGCGAAACTTACAAACTTTCAAAGCGTTCGGGAAAGGCAATTACACTCGAAACTCTGCTTGACGAAATCCCGATTGATGCAGCCAGATTTTTCTTCAATCTCCGCGAACCGAATAGCCATCTTGAATTTGACCTCGATTTGGCAATTGAGCAGTCGTCGGAAAATCCGGTTTACTACGTTCAGTATGCTAATGCTCGAATTTGCAGCATTATGAAGAACATTGGCGAGACCGAAAATATTGACGAAATGCTTAAAAATGTCGACCTTCCGCTTCTTAAATCAAGTGAGGAAAGGGAACTTATTCGTCTGCTTTCTACTCTTGATGAAGAGATTATTCTGTCGGCTAAAAAGTACGACCCGTCAAAGATTACCCGTTACTCATACGACGTTGCCACATTGTTCCACAAGTTCTATAATGCTTGTCATGTTCGTTGTGATGACCGTGAGCTTATGAAGGCGCGTTTATTCCTCTGCAAATGTACAAAGCAGGTTATATGCAATGTACTTAATATGCTCAAAATTACTACTCCCGAAACAATGTGAGGTGTAGGCATTGATAATTATGTCGGCTGATTTAGGATTAGCGCGAACCGGAATAGCCGTTTGTGATAAGGGCGAAACACTCGCTTTTCCTAAGGAGGTTATTTTCGAAAAAAATGAAGAACGTTTGGTTGATAAAATCATTAGTGTAGCAAAGGAAAATATGGTCGAATTGATT
>JAFOCH010000092.1 GCA_017381395.1 Clostridia bacterium | reverse complement strand
GAGTGAACGATAGCCGATTTCGGCATCGATATTACCACGCATGATATGAGTCTGGGGTGAAGCGACGGGTTCAATACGTCCTTCCTTGATTCCCTTGATGAGCTTTGCCATTACTTCGGGAGTTTCCTTCGCAACGATTTCGAGGGTTTCGCCCGATGCTTCAAAGGCGATTTTTATGCCCAATTTTTCGGGCAGGTCAAAAATCTTGTCATACGATACCTGAGATACCCATGCTCTCTTTTCAATCGGGAGCTGAGAATACTGCAGGTTTCCGTGGGGCATGAAAATAATTCCGTTTTTCATCATATTTCTCCTTAATTTTCATTAAAATACCTTTTGATATTATCACACAGTGGTCAACTATTCAACCATTTTTTACTTTTTAAGAAAGGTTTCGGGAATAAATTTGGGTCGGTGCTTTGCTTCACTGTAAATTTTGCCCACGTATTCGCCGACAATACCGAGCGATGTGGTTATAATTCCGCAGGCAAGCCATATCGTCGAAAGGATTACCGCAATAGTCACATACGCTCCGCAAATTCCAGCTATAATCGAAATTAAAAGTGCAAGTGCGCTTAACGACGAAATAATAAGTCCGAGTCCCGTAACCATTGTGAGCGGCTTTACGCTAAAAGAGGTAACCCCCTGAATTGCGAGGCCTATCATCTTTTTAAGCGGATACTTTGTTTCGCCGGCGTAACGTTCGCCACGCTCATAGTAAACACAGTCGCTCCTAAATCCAAGGTCGGGCACAATTCCGCGCAGATAAAGATTTACCTCGTCATACTGAGCCAGGGCATCGAGTGCCTTCTTACTCATCAGGCGGTAATCAGCATGGTTATACACCGTTTCGACGCCAAGGAATTTCATTACCTTGTAAAAACTCTGTGCAGTAAACTTTTTAAACTTTGTGTCGGTGTCGCGATTTGAACGGACGCCGTAAACAATATCGCAACCGTCAGCAAACTTTTCTAAAAACGCGTCCATTACGTTAATATCGTCCTGCAAATCGGCGTCCATCGAAATTACGCAATCGGCAAAATTGCGAGCCGTCATTAGCCCTGCATAGAGGGCATTCTGATGTCCCCTATTATGTGCGAGTTTGAGTCCGCAGACGCGCTCATTTTGACTGAAAATTCGGGTAATAAGCTCCCAAGTTTTATCCTTTGAGCCATCGTCAACGTATAAAATGCGTGATTTATCCGAGCATTTTCCCGATACTATCATTTCCTCAAGCTTAATAAGCAGGCGACGAGTAGTTTCGCCTATAACCTCCTGCTCGTTATAGCAAGGCACTACAATATACAAAACCGGCATTTTATTCTTTCACTTCCTCATTGTCAAAATTATCATCAATTTTAAAAGGGTCGTTTTCGTCATTTACTTCGGGTGCTTTTTCGATTTGACTATTGTTCTCGTTAAGCTCGGCTTCGACAATGGCCGCCGCCTTTTTCTCGGCGAGGACTCGTTCATATTCGGCAAGAAGGGCATCATCCCTATCCCACTGCTTTTGCAGCTTTTCCCCTTCTGGATAGCGGACAAGCAGCTTTTCGGGATATTTACGCTTATAGATGCTGAACGCCGCCATATAAATCACCAGCAACACAAAGCCGACTATGGTAACAATCAGTCCTGTTTCGAGTCCCGGTGTCATATATTCAAAGCGAACTGTATGCTCGCCCTCTCCGACAAGTACCGCCATAAAGCCGACGTTTACCCTTTCGATGTCGACCTTTTTACCATCGACGTATGCCGTCCATCCCTCTTCATACGGGACGGCGTAGAAAACATAATTCTTTTTATCCAGTGATACGGTAGAGGTGAAGCCGTGATTGTCAACAGAAAAACCGTTACCTATCGAGGTTTCGCGTCGGTTGGTACAATCGACAAAATATCCGTTATATGAGAAATCCTCATTCGGAAGCTCCCTCACGTTTTTCAACACGGACGAAATTTTTGCTTGCGTTTCGTCCGATACGACCATCGCTTTTAGCATTACAAGGGCTTCGTTGCCGCTGTAACCATTCGTTACATCGGTTTCGCTTATGCAATAATCATAGGTGAAGCCATACGGGATGTAATAATCATTCTGCCACACGTCATAATTATTCTTTTGTTCGACATATGACCAGCCCGGCATAATCGACGAATCAAAATCCTTTGAATTCTTTGTACTGTCGACGAGATACTGACAGTTAAGGAATGAGCGGATTGAATACATTGAAGTTTCGGGACGCGAGCCAACGCCACGTTCAACCCCGATAAACTTGTAATACTCCATTACCGAACCAGGTACAATTGAATGAAACGCCTGTATGGTAGGAATACCAAGGAACATTCCTATATTATCCATTCCTTCATACACGTCAATTCGATACTTTTCACTTTCCTCTAATTCAAAATCAGTCTGGATTAAATCCGGAATTATAAAGTTATTCGCATCATAAGATGATTGCTTGCCAAAATAGATAAATATGCTTGAATATGCAATTGATACAACGGCCAAAACACAAATGCACATGGTAGTGAATGCGGGACTTCTCTTTTTCACCGTGTAGATAATCTCGCCAACCGAACGTTTCTTTTTGGCAAAAATGCTTCCCCTAATCGTAAAGAGCAGTATCAGTGCAACGGCACATCCAAGCGCTATAAGACAAGTAATCCAAAAACGAACGCTGAAATCCTTATTATAAAGTCCAAACTCGGTTATAACATCCCCTTCGCGTTTAGCAGGAAAAAATCCTAGTACGAGCATAAATGCAGCTACAATACCCGTGTTCCATCTAAACGCTGAACCCCATTCAAAATCAGGTTGTTCAAGCGATTGTGCCGTTACGAGAGACAGCATCAATACCAGCATATAGAACCAACGTGCGTAATAAGCGTAATTAAAGAAATGAAACGCGCTATTAAGTGTTGGCACAAGAGCCATAAACAGCAAAGTAATAATTATTCTTCTCTGCCATGTTTTGCGTCGATTTTGAAGCCAGGCAATAACACCCGTCATACCAAAAAGCGGTAGCCAACCGGCCTGTGATGACCATTTTGCGTCCGCATCCGGGAAAAATACCGGTCGAGCAGGATTATCCGGCGGGAAGAAAAAGCACTGAATTATATTCAGAAACCGTTGATTTCTGCCAAACAAAATTGCGTTCCAACCCAGTGTATATCCATTTATTCGACTGTTTTGAACAACCGAATAATAGCTCGGGAATAAAATTATGCAGGCCATTAGTCCGCCTAATATGCCCTCAAGCAATATTTTTCCCAATGTGGAAAATTTCATTTCCCAGCTTCCCGACAAGGTTCTGATGACCCAATAAATTATCAGGAACACAAACATTCCTGCAAAGAAATAGTAGTTGACCATTGAGCAGACAAAAACCATAAAGGCGAAAAAGCCTTTTCTGTTTTCGCATACAAGCTGTTCAAGGGATAAAAGTAAAAGCGGGAAAAATACAATTGCTTCATGAAAATGATTAAAGAAAATATTATATATCGAAAATCCGCTAAAAGCGTAAAGAAGTGCGCCTATAAGTGCATTATCCTTGTTTCGACAAAAGCGACGAAGATAGCAATACGCCGTAAGCGAACAACAAGCGAATTTAAGCATGAGTAGTGGTCCCATTAAATAAGGAACCATTTCGTTCGGGAATGGCAATGTAAGCCAGAAGAACGGACTTCCTATAAGATAGAAGCTATAAGAACCAATAAAATTAGCACCTAAATCGGTATTCCAGCTCCAAAAAATATTTCCACTTGTTACCGCCTTGTGTGCAAGTTTATAAAACGGAACCTGCTGAACATTGAAATCTCCATAAAACAGAAAATATCCCTTATTCATCAGCATAAACGGTATAAAAAACATAAACGCGATAAAAAGAGCTATAAAAAATGACTCCTTATATCTTTCCTTTTGCTTGGCAAACAGCATCTTTTTCTGCCTCCTAATACAACGAATTTTAAAAATCGCATACTACTTCTGATTATAATCATTGATATTATAACATTTTTTGTTATAATAATAAAGTAAAATCTTGTCTTTTTTACAGTTTTTATACTTTTTTATTTTTTGGGAGGAAAAACAAGTGGCAAGTAAATTTTTTGCGATACTTTCCCGACTAAAATATATAAATCGTTGGGCATTGATGCGAAACACCCATACCGAAAATTTAAGCGAGCATACCCTCGACACCGCCTATATTGCACAAGCTCTGGTCATAATTGATAAAAACAGATTCGGCGGCAAGCTTAACCCCGAGCACGCGGCCGTTCTGGCAATGTACCACGATGTGAGCGAAATTCTCACCGGTGATATGCCAACCCCCGTTAAATACTTTAATGCCGACCTCAAAAAAGCGTACAAGGCGGCAGAAAAATCAGCAGCAGAAAAGCTTATAAACCACCTTCCCTACGATATGAAGGAGGAAATCGGCGGATATATCAATCCAAAATGCGACGACGAATATCGTCCGTTTATTAAGGCGGCCGACCGTTTAAGCGCTGTTATCAAATGCATTGAGGAAAGAAAAACGGGAAATCGTGAATTTCTTGCCGCAGAGGAAGCGCAAATGAAGGCGATTAAGGAAATGAACATCCCTGCCGTGAACGTGTTTATAGATGAATTTTTGCCCGCTTATTCGTTATCCCTTGATGAACTAAACTGAATAAACAATAAACAACCCTGTTGAGCAGTATCAACAGGGTTGTTTTTTTTATGATTTTTTTACAATCGGCTTTGCCAAAAATTTGATTATGAGAGCTCCGACTCCGTTTGCCACCGACACAACAGCGATGAAAATGAACGAGTCCAAAAGCTGATCTGCCGAAGTGATGCCAAAGGTAAAGTATGACATATCGGCGATGCTATGCTCAAAACCGCACAAAATAAAGGTCGGTACACATAAAAGGATTCCCAAACATTTGCCAAAGGTACCGTCAAAGTTTCTGTAATTGTCGACGGCAAGGTACATTAACATTCCGCAGAAAATACCCAAAATAAACGCCTGCGGCAGTGAAAGCGCTAATTTCTTTTCAACCATTTTGGCCGCAACGTCAACCATTTGCGGTTTTGCGATTCGGACCAATGCGGAGGTTGCCACAATTCCGACCAGATTGCCGAACCAAATGGTGAAGCATTCAGGGTCGTTCTTATTATCAATTATGTATCCGATTTTACCGGTAAACAGGTTAAGTCCTAAGGCGCAAATGCAAAACAGTCCAACCGCAAACATTACCGCGCCGACAACCTTATTTTCACACGAAATATATACGGTTGCGCCAATACCGATGGCAACTCCTGCGCCAACCGCTCTTTTAAAAATATCAAGCCACTTCATAATTTTTAATTCCTCAACAACAAATTCAATATATAATTAAATCTTTGAATACTTTAAGCTTCCAAGCTCGAATTCGCCGTTTTCAATAGTTACAGGTGCAGATATGGTGCAAATAAACTTAATCTTGTCACTATCCTTGAATGCCGCAGCAACCTTTAACTTCATTGAAATTCCGTTCTTTGCCGAAAGGGTGTAATCGACATTTTCCTTATAAGCGGTGATTCCATTGTACTCCCCGTTTTCGCGAATGATTCGTGTAGCGTCGTAGGTAAAGTATTTTTTCGCCTTTTTACCTTCCTTTACCTCATCCGCCTTTTGCTCAAAAATAATTCGCTTTCCAAGGTCGGAAGTGTGGTCGATGAGCCACGACATTGATGCAGTCGAACTCTCATCTGACTTTGATGATGATGAGGATGATGTTTCCTCTTCTTTTACCTCGTCGGTTTCAAAACGAAGGTCAAATTTGCTGAAAAGTTGCTGTTCGATCAGGTCGGAGGAAAAACATTTATCAACCGGGTTTCCCGACTCAAACGCAATTATATGCAATTCCTCGACCGAAACATTTGTATTATAATCGACGTAAAGAGAAATGGCAATTTCCTTTTGCTTGTCACCGTTAACATCAATCATTGCTATCTCCGGCAACTTTGCCTGAGTGGTAAACCACGACCAATTATAGTAGTACAAATCATCATTTTTTCTAAAAATAACACCCGTGCCATCGTCATTTGCAGAAAGTCCGTAAAGACTAACCTTTTCGTCCGGCAGCTCGGCAATAAGGTTAAAATAGTCCCAATTCGAAAGGTCCTCATTTAACATCTCTGTCGGCAATTCATCAATAGTAACCGACGAAATATCAAAAACCTCTGTTGTTTCTTCTTCGCTGCTGGTGATTTCGGGATTTATTGCTTCTTCCTTACATCCGCAAAAAAATGACAAAATCAAAACCAAGCAAAAGCTAAAAATTAAAACTTTTTTCAATTCTCTCACACCCTATATAGTATATTCTAATTATATAGTCTGTTTTTTAAAAAATCCACTCTTTTTAGTGACAAATTATAACAAAATTGAAATCATTACTGTCTCAAATACTTATATAACGAAAAAACACAGGCAAAAACCTGTGTTTTTTCTCACTTAGAATTCAATTGGGTTAATTAAATATCGATAGGACCTTCATCTTCGCCAGGGATGATGCTAACGATTTCTTCGTTGGAAGCAGTCATGATTTCCTCAACTTCGAATCCTACCATTTCCATTTTCGGCATTTCAAACATTAGTTTCACCTCCCAAAAAATGTTTTCACATGTTTATTATATATAATCAATTTTTATATGTCAAGTAAAAATTGATTATTTTCCTATTATTAGGCTAAGTATGCCTTTGCTGAATCACCAAACTTGATAAGGGTCTGGCTGAGATTCTTGATGGTTTCACCCATGGTTGACATACCTACTACGTATGACTCGATTGAGTATACTGCAGTGTTTGACATCTGTTCACCGTTTGCGTTGTAAAGGGTGAAGTTTACAGGTGTGCTCATTTCCTTTGAATAAAGGTTATCAAATGAGAATACATAGTAACCGCTAGACTTG
>JAFOCH010000091.1 GCA_017381395.1 Clostridia bacterium | reverse complement strand
TCAAGCTTCAGCTTCGCATGGCGATGAAATTGCATTAGATTATGCCTTGGTTTCGACATAGCCTGTTGACCGGCTTGCAGTGTCTCCACTGCTTCGCGGCAGCAATCCGTATCCATGTGGTAGCCTTGCCTACCGGAAAAAATCCTTGTTTACAGAAATTATTGTAAAACCGCGCCGCCAATTTGTCAAGAGGGTGACGGCGGTTTTTTTATTTATGTAGGAGAATGCCTCCCTTGTGTAAATGGAGGGGGACTGCGTTAGCGGTGGAGGGATTGTTAATATTGAAAAAATGACGTTTAAGTATAAGTGTTTATAATAGGTTGCAAACAATCCCCCAGTCACTCGTATCTCGTGACAGCCCCCTTTACACAAGGGGGCCTATTTAGACTGTTCGGCTACGGGACCGCGTTAGCGGTGGAGGGATTGTTTAACAATGCAGTCAATATATTCACAAACCCCTCTAAAATTTTGGCGTTGTGAACGATAGATTTGTTATGTTTCCTGTCCATTAACAATCCCTCCGTCAGCCATTTGGCTGACACCTCCCTTTACACAAGGAAGGCAAAAGTTACTGCGTTTTTTAATCATTCAATCTTAAGCCCCGTTGTTCGCGCCCAGTAAAAGAGGTACTGCTGGACGATTCCCGCATATTCTACCGCCTCGCTCGGCAGTCCGTTTTCGCCAAAAAAGTGATTCATCGCCCGACGTATCCACACGTCGACGGGGAAGCATTCAACTCGTCCCCAGCCAAAAAGAAGCGCACAATCGGCAACCTTTGGCCCGATGCCTTTTATGGTCATAAGCGCATTTCTGGCCTCGTCAATCGAGAGGGTATAAAGCGCCTCGACGTCGATTTGGTTACGGCTGAATTTCTGTGCCGCGTCGAGAATATACTTTGCGCGAAATCCGCTTTTTATCACCGCGAGGTCGTCGAGTGTTAGTGCGGCAATTCTTTCGGCGCTGGGGAAGGTGAAAAGCCCGTCGGCAACTTGCTTGCCGAAATTCTCGCAAAGGCGCGAAATGATACCTTTTATGCGCGGAATATTGTTATTCGCCGAGATGATGAAGGAGCAAACCGCCTCCCACGGCTCCTGACGGAGAATATGTATGCCGTCGGAAAAGTCGGTCGCCTTTTTCAGAATTTCGTTGGAGGAAACCGAGCTTTTTATCATTTCGTAGTCGCGGTCGAGGTCGAAATATCCTCTCCACAGCGAATTAAATTCCTCTTCATCAACGTCAAAAAGGGTGACTTTGTTGCCTTCCTGCGTGAGCGTAATGGCTCGTCCCATGGCAACGCCACGCCAAATACCGTCACTTTCGCTGAAACGAAACGCCTGACCGCAGTCGAGCGTCTTTGCAATATCAATGTCGGAGGTGATGACGGCACCTCTATCGTCAAAAGAGACCTCAAACGGCATTTTTCCCACCCTTTCGTAAAAAAATATATTGTTGTAGATATTATAGCAGAAATGTGTTATAATTCAAATAAATAAATGCGAAAAGGAAACATTTGATATGCGTGATGATATTTGTACCATACCCGTTTCGGAAGGATTTGAGGAAAAGGACGGATGTCCCCTTTGCCGAATGAGAGCAATCGCAGAAAAGCGAGTAATCGACTACATAATGGGTGCGGCTATGATGGAGCCGGACGTGAGGGTGAATACCAACGAGCTTGGTTTTTGCCGAGACCACTTTGGCCAGATGATGAAGGCAGGTAACCGCCTGTCACTCGCCCTCATTCTAGACAGTCATTTGCAGGAAATTGACAAGCAGATGTTTGACGATAGCAAACTCTTTAAACCGAGCGAGAAAAAGCGTCTTTACCGCGCAGTACGATTGGAAGAAACCTGCTTCGTCTGCTCAAAGCTGAATTTCGGTATGTCGCACATGGTCGATATGGTTTATCGCATGTATCAGAAGGAAGAGGATTTCAGAAAGCTCTATGCCGAGCAGACCGAGCTTTGTCTGCCGCACTATACGCTACTGATGCAGTATCTGCCCGATTATATGGACAAGGATACAAAAAAGGAATTTAAAAAGGCGTCAAAGCAGCTTGCACAAGGATATTTGAAGGAGTTGACCGCCGATGTCCGTCATTTTTGCGAAATGTTTGATTACCACAACAATGGCGAGGATGCCGACTGGGGCAATAGCAAGGATGCAATCGAGCGCACGGTGGCTTATCTCAACGGAGAGCTCACCGACAAGGACAGAAAGAGAATAAAATAAGTGTAAAAAAATCCGCGTGGTCGAAACTGACCACGCGGATTTATTTATTGTCATTTAAAATCCGACAATCTTTGTTTGAATGATAGAAAGATCTGTTGCATCAAGCTTTCCGTCTGAGTTAGTGTCAAAAAATTCAATCGTAAGACTTTTTATACCTAAAATATTCTGCTGTATTTCGAGAAGGGTGGAAGAGGTAACAATTATTTCTCCTCTGTTCGAATCACAACAAGCGCACGAATCATCAAAAAAATCAGAATATGCATGGTGTGATGTACAGGTGTTATAATGCCAGGCTGCGTTTCCAAGCTCCTCGTTGCCGTCGGCTACTATTTCTATTTCTTCCAAATCGCTTTCAGAGCCGGTAAACCACACATCGGTCAAATTGGAGCATCCCTCGAATGCACGC
>JAFOCH010000090.1 GCA_017381395.1 Clostridia bacterium | reverse complement strand
TTTGTAGAAAGCGTTGAAAAGACAGGTATCGTCGGCTAATTGCTATATCTAATCAATTAAAAAAGCACCTCAAAGCTAAATGCTTTTGAGGTGCTTTTTTATATACAAAATGATACCTGTTTTAATTTTAGCCGACTATGTTTTTGACACAGTCCATCAGGTCACCGACCGCGCGCATGGCCTTTTTTGCGCTTTTTTTGGTTCCTTTGATTCCGTGCGAAGTGCATAAGGTAGCAGTGCCGATTGCCCCCGCAATCAGTCCTGCCATAGCGGCAAAGCCGAGATATTTAATGTATCTTAATTTCATTTTGTTTCCTCCTGTGATTTTTGTTTGATACTATTATTTGCACACAAGGTCATAAAAATTCTATTCTTTTTAACAATATCAAATGATGCTTGAATTTATAGCGGCAATATTATAAAATTAAATAAATTGTTTAATGAAGGTGATTTTTTTGAAAAAAAGTACAATGCTCGCAATAATTTCCATAATCGTAGTAATGATTATGGCGATGTCAGGTTGTTCGGGAAACGATAATGATAGCACTTCGTCAATTGAGCCGGAGGAAATAACCAATATCTATCTTATCAACGGAGTAACCGACGAAGTAACCAAGCTTACCGATGGCGAGTACAAGCTCGTTGCCGATACCATTACCGAGCTTAAATTTAAAAAAGAGGGCAAAATGCCGTCCCTGCAAATGTGCATCATTGTCGAAACATCGTACGAAAAGGAATTTGTTTTAAAATATGACCAAACCGACGGACTCTATCTTTCGGGAGAGGGTATCACGGGATATTTTGACGGCGGCAAGGAAATAGAGGATCTGCTGATCAAAGCCGAAAAGAAGTATGCATACGGCAGTATGGTCGACTATGCTGAAATTGCCAACAGTATGAAAAACAGTTCATCGAAATAATTGGTTTTTGATCAAAATATCGGCTGGGGAGGTGACCTTGCGTGAAAAAAGTCGGACTTTATATCCACATCCCGTTTTGCGTTAAAAAGTGCGGTTACTGCGACTTTTACTCGGTTGTCGGCGACGATATGCTGATGGATGCTTATACGTCGGCGGTGATTTCCGCCATCAACGAGTACAAGGAACAATTTGTTGCCGATACCGTCTATTTTGGCGGAGGCACTCCGTCCGTGCTGGGAGGAAGGCGCATTTCACTAATTTTGGACGCGGCGAAGGAAATTATAACCCCTGATGCCGAAATCACCGTTGAGGTCAATCCCGGCGATAATTTGGCGGAATTTTTTCCGCTTTGCGTCGTTTCAGACGTAAATCGCGTGTCCATCGGACTGCAATCGGCCAACGATAATGAACTAAAAAATCTTACACGTCGTCACACGTCGTCCGATGTTGCCGAGGCGGTGAAACTGGCTCGACTGAGCGGCATTGATAATATTTCACTCGACCTTATGCTTGCTACCGAGGGACAAACCGAGGAAACTATTGCGCGGTCAATTGATTTTTGCGCCGACCTTCAGGTCAATCACATTTCCGCGTATATGCTTAAGATTGAGGAAAACACCCCGTTTTACGACAAAAAAGGCGATATGAATATTCCCGATGAGGATAGGGCGGCGGAGATGTATCTCTTTGCATGTGACCGGCTGGAAAGCAGGGGCTACAAGCAGTACGAAATCAGTAATTTTGCAAAGCAGGGATACCAAAGCCGACACAATCTGAAATACTGGAATATGGAGGAGTACGTTGGAATTGGCCCGTCAGCCCATTCGTTCTTTGACGGTAAACGCTTTTTTTACGAGCGTGATATTCATGCTTTTATAAAGGGAAATAAGCCGACCTTTGACGCAATCGGTGGTGATTTTGACGAGTTTGCTATGCTCCGTCTGCGTCTTTGCGATGGGATTTCAAGGATACAGTGCGAAGCCCTTTTCGCCGACGGAAAATCACGATTTGAAAAAATGCTTTCGGCGGCCAAAAAATATGAAAAAGCGGGACTCTGCTACGCCGATGATGAAAAAATCGCCCTTAATAAAAACGGCTTTTTGCTATCGAATATGATAATCAGTGATTTGATATAATAAAAAAAGACTTGTTCATCGAACAAGTCTTTTTTTATTATTTATTTATTCTGCGTTGTCAGTGACTGTTTCGTTATCATCGTTGATTTTGTCGTCGCTAATTTCGTCAACGTTACCGTCAATTTCCTCATCCGCCGAATCATCATTTTTCAGCAAATGAATAAAAAGCAGAATATAAATTCCGTAAATAAATACTGTCGGTGACACGATCGACTTATCATGAATGAGATTGTTTGCCTGACCGATTATGGTCGCGATAAAGGTCGGCAGTGTATCAATCATACAGAATAGCGCGGTCGATAGTCCAACCAAAAGCATAATAGCCGACTGATTTTTGCTCGATTTGCCTACAACGATTTTTGATTGTGTCAGCATAGAATATAGCACAAAGCAGAGGGTTACAATCGAAATTTTATAATCGATGATGGCGCTTTGACCTGTGCAGCGGATAAACTGCGCAATTAAATTGATGAGCCCCCATACAACGGGAAAAATCATCATCGCATTTGCAAACTTAATATCGGTAACGAGGGACAGTCCATGCCATACGAAGCAGATTGCCGCCGCGAATGCCGATATTGCGAGAGCTATTGTTAGTCCGCCCTTTGCGGCGTTTGAAAGTGAAACTGCACTGTCGAAAAACAGTGCGGCACCGAGCATAAACGAAGCGCAGCCGAGCGAAAGTGAACGTGTCGGCGCGGTGACCTTCACTTTTGTACCGAGTGCGGTGATTAAAATGAGTATCAGCGGGAACGCGGCAAACAGCCACGAAATTACCGCCGCAATCCCTTCAAATTCGGTAACGTAAAATCCCGTTTTGCTATCAATGAGCAAAAATTGCTGGATGATTCGTGCGATAACAAGAAGGGGCGCAAAAGCGTAAAAGGTAATCATCGAAAAGCGATAATTTTTCATTATTTCCTCCCGTTATCTTTCGTCCATCGGAACGTAGACAACATTGTTGGATACTGATTTGTATGCGGGACGGATTATGCGACCGCCGGTAGCCAGCTCTTCCATTCGGTGAGCACACCAACCTGCCATACGCGCAACGGCAAACAGAGGAGTAAACAGGTCGGACGGAATACCGAGCGAGCGGTAAATGAGTCCTGAATAAAGGTCAACGTTGGCGCATATTGCACGATTTGATCCCTTGATTTCGTTAAGCACCTCGGGCGACAGACGCTCGATTGCTTCCAGAAGCATAAATTCGCGTTCAAGCTCGGTACCTTCGGCAACCTTGCGAGCTTCTTCCTTTAATATAACGGCTCTCGGGTCGCTGATGGTGTAAACAGCGTGTCCCATTCCGTAAATAAGTCCCGATTTATCGCCAACCTCTTTGCGAACGATTTTTGCCAAATAATCCTTTACAGCGGCTTCATCGGTCGGGTCACTGATAGCAGGCATCATGTGTTCGAGCATTTCGGCAACCTTAAGGTTTGCACCGCCGTGACGCGGACCCTTTAACGAGCCGATTGCGGCCGAAAGGGTAGCGAAGGTATCGGTGTGCGACGAGGTGAGTACGCGTGTGGTAAAGGTCGAGTTGTTACCGCCGCCGTGGTCAGCGTGAACGATAAGGCAGAGGTCTAACAGACGAGCTTCCTCTTCGGTGTATTTTTTGTTGGCGCGGATAGCTCTCAAGATAGTTTCGGCGGTCGAAAGCTGGGGCTTGAGCGTGTGTATGTACATTGAACTTTGGTCAAAGTAGCGGCGCTTTACCTGATATGCGTGTGACATAATGACGGGCAGCTTGGCGATAATGCTGATGCACTGACCCAAAACGTTTGAAAGCTCGATATTATCGGGGTCCTCGCTATATGAATAGAGAGCAAGTACCGAACGAGCAAGCTTGTTCATGATATGTCTGGACGGCGCCTTCATAATCATGTCTTCTGAAAAGTTGTCGGGGAGCTCGCGGTTTTCGGCAAGGAAAGCTCGGAAATTTTCGAGGGTTTGTTTATTGGGGAGCTCACCGAAAAGGAGCAACCAAACAACCTCTTCAAATCCGAAACGCTTATCCTTAACACAGCCGTTAACGATATCCTCGATGCTGATTCCGCGATAGTTGAGTACACCGGGGACGGGACATTTTTCACCGTCGTCAACGACGTAACCCTTTATGTTGCAAATGCGGGTCAGACCGGCCATAACACCGGTACCGTCCTCGTTACGAAGACCGCACTTTACCTGATACTTTTTGTATTCAGCGGGGTTAATTTTGTTATATTCCTTAAATTCGTTGCATAAATTGGACAAGATGTTATTGTTAAA
>JAFOCH010000015.1 GCA_017381395.1 Clostridia bacterium | reverse complement strand
GACGAAGACATTATCAAGCTTAATAATTATTTTGCCGCGCAGTCGGGCACGAATAAAAACGAGTACACCGGTTATTTCAAGGATAAGAATTTGATTGTCCTTTGTGCCGAATCATTTTCGCCCTATTTCATCGACCGCGAAATGACACCGACGCTGTATAAAATGGTGACCGGCGGCTTTGTATTTAAGAATTATTTTAATTCCTGGCCGAATACCACCACAAACGGCGAATATTCGCTGTGTATGGGAATGTTCCCCGATATGAGCCGACATAAGTCGAACGGTAGCTTTAAGCTGTCGGCAAAAAATTATTTGCCCTATTGCTTCGGTAATCAGTTTAAAAATATCGGCGTAAATACCTACGCTTATCATAATTACAAGAGTTCGTATTACACGCGAAAAGAGTCGCATCCCAATATGGGCTACGACGTGTTTAAGACCATGGGCAACGGTATGAAATTCACTACTGCTTGGCCTGCATCCGACCTCGAAATGATGGAACAGTCGGTTGACGATTATATCAACGAGGAGCGTTTCCACGCGTATTATATGACCTTCAGCGGTCATTACCGCTACGCTTTTGACTCGAATCCCATGTGCGCTCGTAACAGAAGCAAGGTAAAGAATCTCAAATATTCAAACGCGGTAAAGGCGTACATTTCGTGCAACTTGGAGCTTGAATATGCGTTATCCTACCTCTTTGAACGCTTGGAGGAGGCAGGAAAGCAGGATGATACGGTTATCGTCCTCGCTTCCGACCATTACCCCTACGGACTGACAAGCAAGGAATACAACGAGCTTGCAGGGGAGGAGATTGATACCACCTTTGGTAAATTTAGGTCAAGCTTCATTTGCTATAATTCGGCTATGGATCCGATCGAGGTAGAAACTCCTTGCTGCAATATCGATATTCTGCCGACAATGCTCAACCTTTTCGGGCTCGAATACGATTCCCGTCTGATTACAGGTACCGACGTTTTCTCTAACGGAAATCACGTTGCCATTCTGTCGAATAAGAGCTTCATAACCGACAAGGTAATGTACGACGCGGAGAAGGGAAAGACAACCTATCTCGTTAATGAGAACGAGGTGCCCGAGGGCTATATCGAAGCTCTGTCGCAGGTTGTTACGAATAAAATGTCGATTGCAACGACGGTCCTTAATAAGGATTATTATCGATTCGTTTATGAAAATACGATAGGCATAAAATAACTTACATTATATAGAGAGCTTCTTTTTGCGAAAAGGGGCTCTTTTTTTGCAGATTTGCGGTGGGTGAAGGGTGTGTTTCTGGTAGGCGTTTCGGGTGGTTGGGCGGCTTTTTTGTACGACGGAATGAAAAAATCAAAAATCGCGAATGAGTAAATCGGAGAAAAACGGAGAAAAATAGAGAAAAAATGAGATATGTTTTGACAAATTAAAAAATCGCATATTTAGTGTTGACAAGGGGTAAAAGGTGTGTTATCATAATCAGCGTCGTTGAAAAAAAGAAAAATTTATTTGGAGGTAATCACAATGTCAACTTATATGCCAAACGCTGCGGCTATCGACCGCAAGTGGTATGTTATTGACGCCGCAGGTAAGCCGCTTGGCCGCGTTGCTGCTCAGGCCGCTGTTCTTCTCCGTGGAAAGCATAAGCCGGTATTCGTACCCCACGTTGATTGCGGTGATCATGTAATCATCATCAATGCTGCAGAAGCTATCCTCACCGGAAGCAAGCTTGACAAGAAGTACTACTATCGTCATTCGGGCTACATCGGCGGACTCAAAGCTACTCAGTACCGTACACTCATGGCTACAAAGCCGGAGCTTGCTATGGAACTCGCTGTAAAGGGTATGATTCCCGATACAACCATCGGACGTAAGGCATTCACTCGTCTTCGTGTATATGCTAATGCTGAGCATGAGCATGCTGCACAGAAGCCCGAAAATTTCGAATTTTAAGATAAGGAGGTAACTGATAATGTACGATTCAATCCCTTATTTCTACGGCACAGGTAGAAGAAAGAGCTCGGTTGCTCGTGTACGCGTTTACGCTAACGGCACAGGCAAAATCACCATCAACAATCGTGATATCGACGACTACTTTGGTCTCGAAACACTTAAACTCATCGTTCGTCAGCCGATGGAGCTGACCGGTACCTCCGGTAAGCTCGACATCATCTGCACAGTTGCAGGTGGCGGCGTTACAGGTCAGGCAGGTGCTATCCGTCACGGTGTAGCACGTGCTCTTCTCCAGTACGATGCAGAGCTTCGCGGCGAACTTAAAAAGGCCGGCTTCCTCACTCGCGATCCGCGTATGAAGGAAAGAAAGAAGTACGGACTCAAAGGCGCACGTCGTGCTCCCCAGTTCTCAAAGAGATAATCTGTATTATTTCGAAGATTACAAAAACCCCGAAACCATCACGGTTTTCGGGGTTTTACTTTTGCCTTGTTTTATGCTTTGGTGCAAACTTGGTGCAAGTTATTTTAAAAGGACTATGACGCACAAAATGTCATAGTCCTTTTTGCTTGTAATGAAATTAATCAAGTTTCTTTATTGCGACAGCCCCGCTTTCATCGGTAACAAATATTGCATCAAAATTGCAGTCGCTATGCCAACCTCGCAATTTAAACGAGTCGGCACAATCTTTTAGCTTGGTGATTCCATAATAGCCTGTGTTTTGCTCTAATGTGTTATAAGAAAGGTCTCTCAATTCTTCTGCAATTATGTCGCCGCCGAAACACCGTGTGTCATTATTAAAATACTCTATTGAGAAAATTTTTCCGTTGATAATGTTGTTGATATAGTCAATTATATCTTCTTCATCACACATATGGCAATGTTGGAATGCAAAGAATACGATGTAGGGAGTAAAGTCGTCTTCTGGCACATATTCAACCCTAACATTTTCATTACCGAACGGATTGACTATTTCTACCGTACTGCCATCTTCTGAAAATTTTATTTCATAAGACGAAAATTGTTTTCTTAAGAAATCAAATCTTTCTATTTGCATTTCGTCACCTCATAATAGTAGTCACTATATGTAAAATAATCTTCGGCTTGTTCTTTGTAGTGGTCGCAACAATCAAACAGCGTACGACTTCTGTTTTTTCGTTCTCCATCATCCTCTGTAACATGCCATAAATCACGGGGTTCTTTCGGTGCATAGTCTGTCACACAAAACAGTTCATTATCATAATTGCCTACGGGACAGAAATGGCCATAGCGACAGGAAACACAAGATTTTATATACCACTTTTCGGGAAGATTCTTTGCAAGCAAGATTAGTGCTTCCTCGGTAGTTTCAGTTTGATATGAACGGGTTTCCCCTTGAATAGTTGTTGAAATGGTGACGCTCATATTTTCATCATCTTTATTAACCACCGTGTGATTAATTTCTAATTTAATAATTCCGTCAGGCGTT
>JAFOCH010000089.1 GCA_017381395.1 Clostridia bacterium | reverse complement strand
TATTGCGCAAACGTACACGTTATCGCCCTGCTGGGTCATCATTTGAAGCTTTTGTGCCTTTGATACGCCGTCAACGGGATAGAATACAATAATTTTTGTATTCGGTACGTCCTTGAATCACTCCAAAGCGGCCTTTCCTGTGTCACCCGAGGTAGCAACGAGAATAACTGTTGTTTGACCGTCGGCAACTTTCTTTGACGAGGTGGTGAGGAGATAAGGCAAAATTTGAAGCGCCATATCCTTGAATGCGCAGGTAGGTCCGTGCCATAATTCGAGCACAGATGTATTATCGTCCAGACGATGAAGCGGTGCAGGCACGTCATTATCAAATGTACCTGAATATGCTCCGTTTGCATAAGCGGCGATTTCCTCCTCGGTAAAGTCGGTGAGGAAAAGCGAAAGCACCTCTCTCGCGCGGTCGATATAGTTCATTTTTGACAGCTTTACAAAGAAATCCTTATCAAGCTTCGGAAGCTCGGTGGGGACAAAAAGTCCACCTTCCTTTGAAATTCCGTCGTTAATGGCTCTGGCAGCGTTTACTGATAAAGCGCTGTTTCGTGTACTGTTATACTTCATTTTTTCATTACTCCTAAAACCCTGAGGGCATTATTAAACATTATCTTTTCAATCACCGAATCGCTGAGTCCCATCGAGCTCAAATACTCGGCTAAATTATAAACCTTTTCAACCGAATTGAGCTTTTCATCAAAATCGGCTCCGTCAAAGTCGCTTCCAATCGCAATATTGTCCTCTCCGCCGAGTGACAACATTCGGTAAATGTGACTAAACGCACTTTCAAACGGTCTTTCGCCCAAAAAATCGGTGTAAAAATTTATTCCTGCGACACCGCCCGTTTCGACAATTTTCAAAAATTGCCTATCGGTGAGGTTTCGCTTATTTTCGTTAATTGATCTCAAATTTGAGTGGGTGGCTATAATAGGCGCTATCCCCATTTCGTAAACATCGTCAAATCCTCTGTCGCTTAAATGGGACACGTCGATTATAATACCGAGTCGGTTAATTTCGCAAACCGCTTTTTTGCCAAGCTCGGTCAGACCCATTCCGCTGCCCCTTATCCCACCCGCAAGCTCGTTATCGTCATTCCACGTGAGCGACATTATGCGAACTCCATCATTATAAAGGGTTTCGATATTTTCTATTTTTCCGCCGAGTGCAGTGGCATTTTCGGCCGAAAACAGAGCCGCCAATTTGCCATCCGAAACGGTCTTTTCTATTTCATTACTGCTACGGCAAAGTGACATATAATCCCTATATTTTTCGAGCTGATCATACAGGCAATTTCGCAGCCGTTTATAGTATTCAAACGCCGCTTCTCCGCGGTATTCGTCAGGAATAAATGCCGCAAAGGTCTGACATCTTTTATTATAAATGCGTGTTTTCACTATATCGAAATCGAACTCTCCGTCATAAAGCGAGCCATTCGATTCCAAGCATTTTGACAAGGTATCACAATGAAGGTCAAATAAATCCACGAAAGGCACTCCCATCAAATGCGTTTATAATATGCTCGACCGTAACCCTTTCGGTAATCATTATTTCTACCACGTCAAATCGCGGTTGAAGATTGGTAATCCCCTTAGCCGAAAGATAGATTAAAGCCGTTTTGATTATCTTTTTTTGCTTTCCCGTGGTGACGGCTTCCCTACCCGAAACGAGTGCTTTTCTGCCCCTTGTCTTTACCTCGACGAATACGATAAAATTGTCCTTTTTGCAAACAATGTCAATCTCGCCGAATCGGGACGAAAAGTTTCGCGTAATTATTTCGTAACCTTTATTTTGCAGATATTCGGCGGCATAGCTTTCGCCATTACTACCGGTTGAACCCAAGTTCATTATTTATCCCCCAAAAGCTTTTTTAAAAAGCTCATTCGGTGAATTTCGCACGGACCGTATTTGAGTATTGCGTCGGTATGTACCTTTGTACCGTAACCCTTGTGCTTTTTAAAATTATATTCGGGATATTTATCGTCAAGTTCGGTGATATAGCGGTCACGTGCAACCTTTGCCAGTATCGATGCCGCTGCGACAGAAAGACTCTTTGCATCGCCCTTTATCAGCGGTGAACAAGCTATATTAAGTTCGGGCAATCTATTTCCGTCGATAATAGCATAATCGGCCGCAACAGGTAACCCCTCGACCGCCCTTTTCATAGCTAAAAAGGTAGCGTTGAGAATGTTATATTCCTCAATTTCTTCGACAGATGCACTTGCAATTTTATATGCGACGGCCTTTTCGATTATGA
Organism: Clostridia bacterium; assembly: GCA_017381395.1. Taxonomy (GTDB): domain Bacteria; phylum Bacillota; class Clostridia; order Oscillospirales; family Acutalibacteraceae; genus UMGS1976. The sequence continues at coordinate 2,090 of JAFOCH010000089.1, read as the reverse complement.
TGTCAAAAAGGGCTTCGCGCTTCTTTTCACTCAGCTTTTTGGAATCATTAAGTCCTTCAATTTCGGGACATTCCTTTGGCAAAATTACAGCCGCGGCAAAAACGGGACCTGCAAGAGGACCACGTCCTGCTTCATCAACGCCGCAAACGAGCGAAAAGCCGCTATTCAGTGCCGCCGTTTCGTATGAATAATCGGGTGTAAAATTCTCTTTCATCACAGTAATTTAAACTCCGAAAAGGGTGAAATTCGGCAAATTGCTTTGCCAAGTATATATCGAATATCGACGTCACCGATACCTGATGAACGGCTATCAAGCGAATTACCTCGGTTATCACCCAGGACAAAGACGCAGCCGTCCTTTACTACATGAGGAAATTGAACGTCTTTTTTAAAGGTCTTTGCATACTCTCGGACATAGTTATCGGCAATTTCGACTCCGTCAACAGAAACGAGTCCCGAATCACTGATATTAACCGTTTGTCCCTCGGTTGCGATGACACGCTTTATAATTCGTTCGTGTTCGCCACTTTCATCCTCAAATATATTACTCGCATTACGTGAAATAACCACTATATCGCCGACTTCGGGGGTATAGTTGTAACTGTAAACCATCACCTTATCCCCTTCCATAAGGGTATTGGTCATTGATTCACCTTTAATTCCGACAATTTTGAATACAAAGGTAAATAAAAGCACAACGACAATAGCGGATACGACAATCGAGTCAACCCACTCTAATAATTCACCTGCAAAATTATTCTTTTTTGATTCAGTTGTCACGATAAAAAACCTCGCTTATTTTTCAGGAAGTTCTAATGAAATTCGACCAAACTTTGCCGCACGAAATTCGTCAAGCATCATTATTGCGGCTCTCTCTGTGTCAATTTCGCCTCTGCCCATCAACATACCGCGTTTGCGACCGATTTCGCCGAGCAAATCGTATGAATCGAGTCCATCAACGTCGGTGAGCTTATATCTTTCACAAATATTATTGGAATAAAGCGGCATGAGCGTTTCTAAAAGGCGCATTGCTAACAGCTCTATATCTAATATATTATCTCTTATTGCGCCGGTAAATGCAAGTCTTTCTCCGACAATTTTATCATCAAATTTAGGCCAAAGTACGCCTGGTGTGTCAAGCAGGTCAATACCTCCCTGAACAGAGAACCACTGATTACCCCTGGTAACACCGGGTCGGTCCTCTACCTTTGCCTTTGTTCCGCCGACAATTTTGTTTATAAATGAGGATTTACCAACATTCGGGATACCGGCAACCATTACGCGAAGCGCCTTTCCGCTCATTCCTTTTTCTTTCAGAGCGGCAAGTCGTTCGCTGAGCAAATCCTTTACCGCGGGGACAAACTGTTTAAGTCCCGTACCGCTTTTACAATCGACTGCAATAGCTTTTATGCTCTTTTTTTCGAAATATTCGAGCCATTTCTTTGTCGCAATCGGGTCGGCCATATCGCATTTGTTGAGCAAAATCAGTCGAGGTTTATTATTCGACATTTCGGAAAGGTCGGGATTGCGGCTGGACATAGGTACCCTTGCGTCAACTATTTCGGCTACAGCATCAATCAGCTTGATGCTTTCCTTGATTTGACGCTTTGTTTTAGTCATGTGGCCGGGAAACCACTGGATATCCTGTATTTCAGCCATAAAATCATCTCCTTACCAAAAATAACAAAAAAGGGACAGACACTGTCCCTTTCTCATTTGTTCTTTTAGATTTTTTCCTTAACCTTTGCTGCTTTACCAACTCTGTCACGGAGGTAGTAGAGCTTGGAACGACGAACCTTACCTCTACGGATAACCTTGATATCGGTAACGTTCGGTGAGTGGATCGGGAATACTCTTTCTACGCCGACACCGTAAGCGATACGACGAACGGTAAATGTTTCGGCAATTCCGCTATTATTCTTTGCAATAACGGTACCCTCGAAGGCCTGAATTCTTTCCTTTTCACCTTCACGAATCTTAACACCGATACGGATAACGTCACCGATGTTAAACTGGGGCTTTTCCTCCTTAAGCATAGGAGCAACTAATTCTTTCAATGCGTCCATTTTAAAATCCTCCTTTTAATTTAT
>JAFOCH010000088.1 GCA_017381395.1 Clostridia bacterium | reverse complement strand
GTTGACCTCTGGGTTGATAGATTTACCGAAATTTCAAAGGACGAAAATATCAAATACGTCTTTATTTTCGAGAACAGAGGCGAGGTTGTAGGTGTATCAATGCCGCATCCTCACGGTCAGATTTATGGCTATTCCGTTGTTCCGAAGAAGTTGCAGCTCGAAGTTGAGGCAGCAAAGGAATTTTACGAAGAAAACGGAAAGTGCATTTTCTGCGAAATGAACGACCAGGAAAAGAAGGAAGAAAAGCGCGTTGTTTTTGAAAACGAACATTTTGCTGTTATACTTCCGTTCTTTGTTGAGTATCCCTACGGCGTTTATATTATGTCAAAGCGTCACGTTGGAAAAATTACCGAGTTTACCGCTGATGAAAAGCGTTCACTCGCCGAAACATTAAAGCTCACAACAGGAATGCTTGACAGCTTGTTTGATTACAAGTTCCCGTACATGATGTGCATGCATAATGCACCCGTAAATACAGAAGATACATCTGATTATTATCATTTCCATATCGAGTTTTTCCCGCCGATGCGCTCAGCTGATAAGCAGAAATTTAACGCTTCGTCGGAAACAGGTGCGTGGGCTCATTGCAACCCGACCGCTCCTGAGGAAAAGGCCGAGGAACTTAGAGCCGCACTCGCAAAGTTTAAATCAACAATGGAGGACTAATTAAATGTACTTCACTCAACTTGCTATCGATGCTTCTAAAATGACAAAGGGCGAGTTATCGACAATTACTACATTTTCGGGAATTGCTATTGTTTTCGGTATGCTTTTAATTCTTGTTGTCATGATTGCAATTTTTGGCCTTTTTGCAAAGGTTGGAAACGGCGAAAGTGACAAAAAAGCAAAAATTGAAAAAGCATCTAAGGTAAAAAAGGTACCAGAACCTTCATCGGTAAAGAGCGTAGTTAATACCTCATCTAACGTTGACGATGAGGAAGTAATTGCAGTAATATCTGCCGCTGTTGCCATGATGTACGAAGGAACAGGAAAGAAGGCAGTTGTTCGTTCAATTCGTCCGTCATCTGTTGGTCGTTCAGCATGGGCAAACGCAGGTATTCGCGATAACGTACGCGCCTTTTAAAAGAATTAGGAGATTGAGATATGAATATATGGGATAGTTTTATACAAACTGTAACCGGTATTCTTTCGGAATCCGGATTTGCACAGTTTTTTGTCGGTGACGGGTATAAGAATCTGATCATGATTGCCGTTGCTTGTGGTCTGCTTGTTTTGGCAATAAAGTTTCAGTTTGAGCCGCTTTTGCTTTTACCGATTGCTTTTGGTATGCTTTTGGCAAACCTGCCTGGTGCAGGACTGTATCACCCCGAATATTTCGATACGTCGAATCTCGAATTTTGGACGGCTGACGGTCATTTGATGGTTGGTCAGGTGCTAAAAGAGGGCGGATTGCTTGATATTCTCTATCTTGGTGTAAAGCTTGGTATTTACCCGCCGCTCATCTTCCTTGGAATCGGCTGTATGACCGACTTTTCACCGCTTATCAGCAATCCTAAGAGCTTGCTATTAGGTGCCGCAGCACAGCTCGGTATTTTCGTAGCATTTGTTGGTGCACTTTTCATCGGTTTTGATTCAAATGTTGCTTCTTCAATCGGAATTATTGGTGGTGCCGACGGCCCGACTGCTATTTTCGTTACGTCAAAATTGGCACCGAAATATCTCGGCCCGATTGCTGTTGCCGCTTACTCATATATGGCGCTCATTCCTGTAATTCAGCCGCCGATTATGAAATTGCTTACCACCGAAAAAGAACGCAAGGTACGAATGGAAACCTTGCGCACAGTATCAAAGACGGAAAAAATTATTTTCCCGATCGCAGTTACAATTATTGTTTCGCTTCTTCTTCCGTCAGCAGCCGTTCTCGTTGGTATGCTTATGCTCGGAAACCTTATGAAAGAAAGCGGAGTAGTTGACCGTATATGCAAAACTGCTCAAAATGAGCTTATGAATATTGTTACCATATTCCTCGGAATTACCGTCGGTGCAACAACTAACGGCGCAAGCTTCCTTAATCTCGAAACTCTTGGAATCGTTGGAATGGGACTTGCTGCTTTTGCCTTCGGTACAACAGGCGGTATTTTACTCGGCAAGCTTATGTACCTCTTAACCGGAGGAAAGGTAAATCCGCTTATTGGCTCGGCAGGTGTTTCGGCCGTTCCTATGGCTGCCCGTGTATCGCAAAAAATTGGTCAGCAGTATGACCCGGGTAACTTCCTGCTTATGCATGCTATGGGCCCCAACGTAGCCGGAGTTATCGGCTCGGCCGTAGCCGCAGGTGTACTTATAAACCTTTTCGGTTAAATTATAAATATAAAAAGCTTTTGCATATATTTTAGCAAAAGCTTTTTTACTTTGGAGAGATTATAATGGGAATAGTTGAACTTCTTTTACTGGCTCTTGGTCTGTCGATGGATGCCTTTGCCGTATCTGTTTGCAAGGGCCTTGCCACAAAAAGATTAAAGTTGAAACACGCTATTATTTGCGGCGTTTGGTTTGGCGGATTTCAGGGTTTAATGCCCTTTATTGGTTATGTTTTGGGCACAAGCTTTGCTTCATACATAACTAATATTGCGCCTTGGATTGCGTTTATTTTGTTGTCCCTCATCGGTGCTAATATGATTAAGGAATCGCTTGGTAAGGACGATGAGGAAACGTCAGAAGCATTTGATTTAAAAACTATGTTTTTAATGGCGGTTGCTACCAGTATTGATGCATTGGCTGTCGGAATAACCTTTGCCTGCGTACCTGTTAAGTTAATCGCCGCATCCGCACTGATAAATACCTTAATTGCCGTAGTAATTATTGGTATAGTAACCTTTATACTTTCCTGCATTGGTGTCAAAATTGGAAACGTATTCGGCTCAAAATATAAATCAAAGGCCGAATTTGCAGGTGGAGCAATCCTGATTTTACTAGGCCTTAAAATATTGCTTGAACACTTTGGTATCATATAAAATAATAAAAAATAGCCGTCATTTCGATATGAGATGACGGCTAAATTATTATTTTTTCTTTCTTGCCAAAATTATCAGGGTAATTATAAGTCCTATTGCAGCAGCCAAACCGATGACTGCGATTATTATAAACATGAAAATTGGCGAACCTGAATCATCCTTTTCAGATTCGGACAGTTCCTTTGAAATCATGTTTTCTGCGCTTTCGGTAAGCTGACTTTGAATTGCGCTTGTATCTGTTGCATTGTCAATCTGCTGTTCGTCACCGTCAGCAATATTACTGCTTGTAAAGTTGGGATTGAGGTATTCATCCTTTACAGTTGTGTTGCCTTCGGTCGAGCTTGAGGTAGGTGCCTTGCTGCTTGAATTAGTACCTGTGTTTGACGATGTAGCGGATGAGGTGGGTTTGCTTGATGTAGTGTTACTTGTAGCGCTGCTAGAAGTAGCTTGGCTTGAAGTGGATTCTGCGCCAGGATTGACAATTTTTACAATACATGATGGGGTGTCGTAGGTTAACGTAATGTTTTCTACTGGCTCCTTGTCATAATCGGTGGTAACCACAGTATCGAAACTGAGCGCGAATTTAACATCACCTACGGCGCCTTTTTTTACCAAAAATTCGTAGGTAACAAAGGCGGCATCGCTATTAACACCAGGCTTTTTATTAAGGTTTGCGTATGCGTAAAGAGTTCTAATCTCGCCATCCAAACTCTTATTAGTTGTGAAAAATGAGTTATCAAATGAGCTGTGGGTTGCCTTTGTACAGCGAACCTTTGATGAATCGAATTTCAAGATACCGGTAAAGGCGGTCAAGCCGTATTTATATTCATCAGCATTTTTGAAGCTGTAACTAACCAAGAATCTATCGCCCGGTTCAGCTTTGATTGCGCTGCTGATAATTTCTACTTTTACGTCGTTAGCTGCACTAGCAGTAATTGTGCCTGAAATAAACATAGCGCAGAGAACAGCTAAACAGCATATAATCGAGATAATATTTTTAACAAATTTCATTGTAATCACCTCATAAAAATTTACACCTATATATAATAACATTAAATATGCCGACTTTCAAGATAAATTTTGCTTGACAAACGCCGATAGTTTGATATAATTATTTCTGTCGCAGAAAGTTAAATATTTGGGGGTATAGCTCAGCTGGGAGAGCGCTTGAATGGCATTCAAGAGGTCAGCGGTTCGATCCCGCTTATCTCCACCAATACAAAAAAAGCTAAATCCTTGATTTAATAAAAGGATTTAGCTTTTTTATTTATACATCGAGGAAGTGATTATTGGTGAAAAATTTTGATTTGAAATATCCGAGACCGCAATTTAAACGTGATAACTGGCTTAATTTAAATGGCGAGTGGAACTTTATTTTTGATGATGAAAACATCGGAGAAAAAAGTGAATATTATGCGGTTTTTCCTTGTGAAAATACAATAAACGTCCCATTTACTTATGAAACAAAAATGAGCGGAATCGGTGACGAGAGCGTTCATAGTTCCGTTTGGTACAATCGTAAGTTTATTGTATCTGCCTTCGATATAAAAGAAGGAACTTTGCTTCATTTTGAGGGTAGCGACTTTTATACAAAGGTATGGGTAAACGGTAAATTTGTCGGCGAAAACAGGGGCGGATACCACCGCTTTTCCTTCGATATTACTAATTTCGTTTCTGTTGGTGAAAACGATATTACGGTAAAGGTAGAGGACTCGTTGTCCCTTGAGCAACCGCGTGGAAAGCAACGCTATCGTACAGAGAATTTTGCCTGCTGGTATGTTCAAACGACTGGAATTTGGAAAACGGTTTGGCTCGAAAGAGCGAACGATAAACGCTTTAATCACGTCAAAATTGTACCCGACTATGACAATAAATCTGTCAGATTCGAATATGATTTGAGCTTGGTTGGCTCGCAGCTTGCTCGAAATCAATGCTTTGCCGAAACTATAATTTCATTCGAGGGTAAGCTCATTTCGGAAACAAAAACAAAGTTGAATCCGGGAGCTAATGGCTTAACCGTTTCGTTTAAGAATGATACAGATTTTCACGAATGGTCACCCGAAACTCCGAATTTGTATGACGTACGGTTTAATCTTTATTTCAATGACGAGTTGGT
>JAFOCH010000087.1 GCA_017381395.1 Clostridia bacterium | reverse complement strand
GCAGGAAAGATTGCGGTAGCGGTGCTTCCTGACGAAGATTGCAATAAATTCACGCTATACGCAACAAGCGAAAGCTTGGGCACGGCAAAGATCGAAATAACTCTAAATTAGACAAAAAACGACCTTTATTTACAAAGGTCGTTTTTTTATACCCACGCAAAATTTTAAAAATATATGGAAATATATTTTTGATTGTAGTATAATGTGCGTAAGTTATAGTTCAAATAAACATAAAATGATACGAGGTTATTTTTTTATGAACATTATAGTTGTAGGTTGTGGAAAGATAGGCACAACAATTTTATCAAGCTTGGTTGCAGAAGGACACAACGTTGTCGCCCTCGACAGCAATCCCGATACAATCAACGAAATCACCAATTTGTACGACGCAATCGGTATCTGCGGAAATGGAAACGACTGTGATACCCTGAGCGAAGCCGGGGTTGAAAAAGCGGAGCTTTTTGTCGCAGTTACCGGCTCGGACGAATTTAATATGCTTAGCTGCTTCCTTGCCAGACGAATGGGCGCAAAGCACACTATCGCGAGAATCAGAAACCCCGAATACAATGACCAAAATCTCGGATTTATTAAAAAGCAGCTCGGTCTTTCAATGGCAATCAATCCCGATTTACTTGCCGCTCAGGAGCTTTTTAACATTCTCAAATTACCCTCAGCCGCCAAAATCGAGACATTTTCACGTCGCGACTTTGAAATGATTGAGCTAAAATTAAGACAGGAATCGGTGCTCGACGGCGTTAGCTTAATTGACCTGAGAAAAAAATATGACGTAAAGCTCCTTGTTTGCGTTGTTCAGCGTGATAACGAGGTGTTTATCCCCGACGGTAGCTTTGTACTCAAAAGCGGAGACAAAATCGGCATCACCGCCACCACAAGTGAAATACTGCGCTTCCTGAAAATGCTCGGCGTAATGCAAAAGCAGGCGCGTAACATTATGATTCTCGGCGGTAGCCGCACCGCATACTATCTTTCAAAAATGCTGATGGGCATTGGAAACACGGTAAAAATCGTCGAAAAGGACCACAAGCGTTGTCTTGAACTTTCTGAAACTTTACCGAACGCCGTTATTATTAATGGTGACGGCGCAGGTCAGGAGCTCCTCAACGAAGAGGGACTCAGCTCCATGGATGCATTTATTTCGCTGACGGGAATGGACGAGGAAAATATACTCATCTCCTTCTATGCCGCCGCTCAAAACGTGCCGAAGGTTATTTCAAAGGTAAACCGCGACGAATTTATGTATCTGGCTGAAAAAATCGGTCTCGACTGTACCATTTCGCCGAAAAATATTATTTCTGACATTCTGGTCAGATATGCCAGAGCGCTCGAAAATTCACTTGGCAGTAACGTTGAAACCCTTTATCAAATTATGGATGCAAAGGCGGAAGCGCTGGAATTCAACATTGTGGGTGATAGCGCAGTTACCGAAATTCCGCTCAAGGATATGAAGCTAAAACCGAATACCCTCATAGCCGGAATTATGAGAGGAAGAAAGATTATCATTCCCTCCGGTGACGACATGATTCTGCCCGAGGACAAGGTGGTAATCATCACATCCGGCTATAAGCTCAACGATATTTCGGACATTCTGCTGTAAAGGCATGGTTTAATATTATGAATCGTAAAATGGTTATTTATTTAATAGGCCAGATGTTAAAGGTGGAGGCGGCATTGATGGCGCTTCCCCTCATCGTTTCGCTTATCTATCGCGAATCGAGTTACATCGCCTTTTTAATCTCGATTGGAATAGCGCTCGGGCTCGGATTCCTGATGACAATTTTATTCCGACCGAAAACACGCGTTTTTTACGCAAAAGAGGGCTTTGTAATCGTTGCTTTGGCCTGGATTGCGATGTCGCTAATCGGCGCGGCTCCATTTGTAATAAGCGGAGAAATCCCCTCGTTTGTGGACGCCGTGTTTGAAACGATAAGCGGATTTACGACCACCGGCTCGTCAATTGTACGCGACGTAGAGGCGCTCAGCAAGGGAGTCCTTTTCTGGCGTAGTTTTACCCACTGGATTGGCGGTATGGGTGTACTTGTTTTTGTCCTTGCTATAATGCCGAAATTCAGCGACAGGTCAATTCACCTTATCCGCGCCGAAATGGCAGGACCAATTGTCGGCAAGCTGGTGCCGAAAGCGAAAGATACAGCAAAGATACTTTACTTAATCTATATCGCGATGACGGTAATCGAAACGATATTTCTCCTTTTTGGCGGAATGAATCTGTTTGAAAGCGTGGTCCACTCATTCGGCACGGCAGGTACAGGCGGCTTTGGCATAAAAGCCAATAGCATCGGTGGATACAGTCCCTACTGTCAGTGGGTTATCACGATATTCATGCTACTGTTTGGTATCAACTTTAACCTGTATTATTTCCTGCTGCTGCGTAATTTCCGCTCGGTGTTTAAAAATCTCGAATTATGGGTTTACATCGGCGTTTTAACCGTAAGCACAGGAATAATTACCGTGAATATTTTATCTCGATTTGACGGGTTTTTCGATGCGCTCAGACACGCGGCATTTCAGGTATCGTCAATCGTTACGACGACGGGATACGCAACCGATAACTTTGACCTTTGGCCCACGCTGTCAAAGGGAATTATATTTTTGCTATTATTTCTCGGTGGCTGTGCGGGCTCGACCGCAGGCGGACTTAAAATATCACGCGTGCTTATTTTGTTCAAGATGATGCGCTCGGAAGTGCATAAAATGCTTCATCCCCGCTCGGTAAACGTGGTAAAAATGGACGGCAGGCAGATTGACGACCCGACGCTGAGAAACGTCGGTGTATATTTTGCCATTTACATTGTAGGCATATTGGCTACCTTCTTTGTTCTGTGCTTTGAGCCATTTAATTTCGAAACGAATTTCTCTGCCGCGGTCACCTGCTTTAATAACGTAGGACCGGGATTTAGCTTGGTCGGTCCGGCAATGAGCTTTGCCGAATATTCCGACATTTCAAAGATTGTTCTTTCCTTTGCAATGTT
>JAFOCH010000086.1 GCA_017381395.1 Clostridia bacterium | reverse complement strand
ATAAATTACAGCATTAAGGAAACTGTGCCGAAGACGGACGTGGTCGATAACCTTTTAATTGACGGAGCATTTGATTTAACCAAAATTCCGAACGGAAATGCCCTTAACGCGTTTATTGTTCAAACCGCTGTTTCGTCAGGCGCGACGCAGTCTTTAAGCGAAGCAAAAAAAGCAAGGGCGAGAGAAAACATCTCTGCTATGGTGAACAAGGAATGGAAGGTCATTGCGACAGGCGAAATCACAGAGGACGGAGTAACCAAAATCGCTATAACCAAGGACAACAACGGAAACCCATTCGAGATTTATGACGCTCTGGTTGTATATACTAACGCTCCGATTGCTGCCGAAACAGCCAATATATTTATGTTTGTAAACGGGCAAGCGTCGAATCTAGCTTTTCAAGCTGTAAATAAATCAGGGGCGAAGTTTGCAAGGATAACGGCTAATTGGGACGGTGGTAATTGGACGGGTATTTCATTGGTAGCAGGTGATTCGTATTCTTATGTAACGAATGTTGGCGGTATGACACAGTACAATGCAAAAAGGTCGCCAGCAACAAAGATTGAATTGGGCACAGAAAACGCAAATGCGCCTTTTCCGATTGGCACAAAATTTGAATTGAGGGGAGTAGTGAAGGTCTAATGAGAGTATATGAAGATGGTATTTACAGAGATATGACCGAGCAAGAAATTGCCGAAATGGAAATGAATAAGCAGATAATCCCTTATGAAAAGAGGGTGGTGGCGCGTATTCGCGAAAAATATTCGGTGGATGATGAGCTGGCCTTTCTCCGTCAGCGCGACACTAAGCCAGACGAATTTGCCGTTTATAACGACTTTGTCGAGGGGATAAAGGCGGAGGAAAGAGAGGGATAACCCATGTCGAGCATAGCGGCTATTGTGTCACTTGTGGGTGAAATTGCGGTGCTTATTGGGGTCGTTGCTCCGATTTTTGCAAAGATGAATCGCATTTCAAACGGCACAAAATGTCAGCTTAGGAGCGAGATGCTGCGAATATACTATCACCATAGGGAAAATGGATTTATTCGGCAGTATGAGTACGAGAATTTCGTATTTCTCTATGAAGCGTATAAGGCACTCGGCGGCAATTCCTTTATAGATAAGATTTATGCCGAGGTGAAAAAGTGGGAAATCGTTACTTAAAGGGGGAACAACCATGATATTTGCACAAAAAATTGTTGAGATTGCCGCAGGTGAGCTTGGGGTAAAGGAATCTCCCGCTAACTCAAACCGCCAAAAATACGGCAAGGAATACGGTGTGAACGGCACGGCTTGGTGCTGCCAGTTTGTTTGGTGGGTGTTTAAAAAGGGGGGTGCAGCGGCTCTTTTTTACGGCGGGGAAAAGACGGCATATTGTCCAACCCTGATGCAGTATTATAAGGGTAAGGGGCAGCTCGTGAAAAAGGATTTTAGGTCGGGGGACATCATTTTCTTTGACTTTAACGGGAATGGACAGCCCGACCACGTTGGCATCGTCGAGCGAGTGGTCGGTGATAAGATTTATACCATCGAGGGCAATACTTCGGTGGGTAATGACACAAATGGTGGTCAGGTTATGCGCCGAATAAGGACTGGCAAGGCCATTCTTTGTGCCGCCCGACCGAAATATGATGAAGGGAAGGAGAGCTGTGAAGTGAAGCTTGAAACGCTCAAAAAGGGTAGTGAAAGCGCGTCGGTGAAGGCGCTTCAGACCCTGCTCATCGGCTACGGCTACGATTGCGGCAAGCATGGCGCTGATGGTGACTTTGGCGCCGATACCGAAAGGGCGGTTTGCGACTATCAGAAAAAAGAAAAGCTGACGGTCGATGGCGAGGTCGGCAGGAATACGTGGACAAAGCTATTAGGAGGAATGTAGTATGAATATTAAAACTCGACTCAAATCGTGGGCGGTTTGGCTCTCGATACTTGGCGCGGTGGGGGTTATTCTGAATGCGCTTGGACTGTTTGACAGGTGGGGGATTACCTCTGACGCGTGGCAGAATATGATTACTGCTGTCGGCTCGATTCTGGTCGGTTTCGGCATTCTCAATAACCCGACCGACAAGCAAAATTTCTGATTAAATTTAAAAAAGTGACCGCTGTTGCGACGGGGCAATAGCGGTCACGATATTTATGCTGATTTTTTTGGTTTTTACTGATTATTCGGCGGTGGAGGAGGCGGATTCGCCATCGCCCATTTCGTCGGTTGCGAAAGTTTCATCGGTCGGCTTTTCTGTTTCATCGAATGTGGCATCGTCGGGGACAATGGCGCCCGGTCCCATCTCTTCGTCATCGACGAAATAGGCGATTTCGTTGATTTGGCCTCCGCCTACGGATACACCGACGCGGTCTCCTACGACGAGGAAGGGCAGAATGTCGGAAATGCCGATTTGCGCGGTGTAGATGCGGTTGTCGTCGAGGATAATGTAGTAAACTGTGTTTCCATCGACAACCGCCGATGAAATATCCTCAATGGTTGCGGTGAATTGTTTAGCGTTGGTATTCGCGTCGGTGATGCTTTCACCCTCGGCCGACAGCTTGGCTAAATAATTCTTTCGCGCCTCTTTTACCGTGCTGCCTGTGCCGACCACCTGATACTGCTGAACGTCGACAAAGGCGTACATTTTGACCAGTCCTGCGTCACCCTTGAGTGACATAAAGTAGGTCGGCCGGTCGCCGATATTGAGCAGAATGGGGAAGGTCGAGTAGTAACCGAGATGCTGCACCTGCTCCTCTGCCGATGACATTGCCGAATATTCCTCGGCACCGGGTACGGCATAGTAGCGGGTTTCCTTTGTACGCAGGTTGACCAGTACAAAGCCGACGTTGGACTCGTCGCTGACAACCGAGGTCATTCCGGTATAAAGCCAAACGTCGTCGTCAATTGCGAGGTAGTTGTAGCCGTCGGTCGGCTGTAAAACGCCCTTTTGACCGAATACGGAATTCCAGAAGCCCGAACGATACTTGCCATTATAGGTGAGCTGGTCGATGACGAGTGAGGCATCGTACACCTGGTCAACCCAGGTCGGAACTTCGTCAATATCATAGTATTCGCATTCGCCCGTTACCGCGTTGAGCAGTACGGCGCCGCCAATATCCTTTCCGCTCCAGAAGCCGATTTTGTAATCGACCACCGACGCTACCCAGTAGGGAGTGCCGTTGTCGTCGATTTCAAAGGTGATGTCGTCGAATATGGCCGTCGGGTACTTAAAGCGGAGATAACGATTCAGGTTGTGCATAAAGTATTCGCTGCGTGAGTATTTTATGCCATTTTCGAGACGGACGAGGGTGGCTTCCTGGGTGGTCATATCGACCATGATGTAGCCGGGGATACCCTCCGACTGATTGTTAAACCACTTTATCGGGTCGCCGTAAAGCATTGGCGTGACTCGGGTTGGGCGATTTTTGTAATTGATTTGGGTGTAATCGTCGGCGATTTCAAACTGCGAAACGAGGTCGCTCATTTCGCCGAGCTTTCTCTTTCCGAGGGCTTCGGCGGTGTCGTAGTCGACGACGGGAATTTGGGTCATGTTGATTTCGGCTACGTCGGTCGAAAAATCGCTGTCGGTGATGGTGATAAGGTCGCGGTAGCTGGCGGAATTAAAAAACTGCGAACCGATGACGTTAAAGACAAGTGTCATCACAATAACAATGCCGATGCCGATAACGATGCCGATAATCGGCTTTGACAGGGATTTAAATTCGTGTAAGCCGTCCTTTATGTTGGCGTGAGGGCCGTTATCCTTTAACCCTTTGAAAAAGTTCAGTATTGCGTGGCCGAAATTGACCACCAGAACGATTACGGCGCTGAGGATAAGAAAACTCCAAAATTCGCCACTTTTAGGGTTAAGTGCCGGCAGTGAAAACCAGAAAACGATGAACATGAGTACTATGCTGATAATGGCTCTGACCATTATCGAAATTGCTTTTTTCATAAAATTAAACACCTCTTTGATAAATTAAAGCTTTCTGAAAACGTATTTTACGAGGCCTACCACACGGACTCGCGTGACGTCGGGACCCGAAAAAACACGGGGTGGATAATATGGATTTTCGCTGATTAGCTTGATTCTGTCGGCGGTGTAGCATACCTTTTTTACTACGCCGTCCTCGTCGTCAATTACCACGACGGCAAACGAGCCGCTATCGACCGAAGGCTGCAGCTGAACGAGCAGACGGTCGCCTTCCTCGATTTTTGGTGACATTGAGTCGCCCTTTACGTTGAGGAAAATATATTTTTCGTCAGGGGTGAGAATATCGGCGGGTACCGGCTCGTAGCCGTCATAGTCATCCTCGGCAAGGCATCCTTCACCGGCGGCAACTCGGCCGACAAGGGGAATATGAACTATCGGGTCGCGCTTTTTATCACTTTCGTCGTCGATGAGCAAACTCTTTGGTACCTCGAAAAGGGCGGCGAGTCGGGTGATAATCGGCATACGCGGAATTTTGATCCCCTTTTCCCAGGTGGAAACGGCCTTTCCCGTGACACCGAGCAATTCGCCCAGCTTATCCTGGGTCAAGCCGAGGGTCAAACGGTGCTTTTTTATATTCTCTCCGATGGACATAAATTCACCTCTCTTACTGCTTTGTATGATTATTATAAATTAAAAGTAGAAATTTTGCAATAATTTGTGACTAAAAGTGACAAAATTACCCTTGACATTCTACTTTAAGTAGATATATAATAAAAATGCCCCGAAAAATTGAATAGTGACGTGAGATAAAAAAATCTGTGCTTATTATAAAGTATAAGCGAAAAGGCGGAAATTAGACGTCGAAAAAGGTCGATTTTCCGAAAAAATACTTTATGCCGAAATCATGGCGAAACGAAAAATCCACTTATTAAAAAGGAAAAAAGCATAATGTATTGTTTAAAAAACAGCTTGGGTGAATGCGACGGGTGCGGGGAATGTAGTGAAAAAAGCGGATGTATCGAATGTGGAGCGACCGACTTTATCGACTACTACTGTGGAGAGCCCTATTGCATTGCTTGTGCGGTGGCGAAATTCAAGAAGGAGAAGTAAATGACAGTCAGAGATTATTTTGAGCAAATCAGGGAAATTGATACGCGTATTAAGATTAAGCAGGAGCAAATTTTGCATCTGAAGGAAATTGCAACGAGAGCGACTTCGGTTATCGAGGCATGTCGCGTTTCGGGTACATATAAGCGGTCGAAAATGGCAAATGCTGTAGAGGAAATGGTGGATATTGAGCGGACGATTGAAAGGGATATCGAGCGGCTTAAACGCCTTTATAACGAGATAAGCGGTGTGATAGTTAAAATCGATAACGAGAGCTATCGTCAGGTGCTTACCCTCCGCTACTTATGTAATAAAAAATGGGAGGATATAGCCGAAAATATGCACTTTGATCCACGCAGCGTTTATCGTATTCATTCAAAGGCGTTGGAGGAAGCAAAGCGGCTAATGGGTAAAAAAATTGCGTAAAACTGAATAAAGAAGCGGGTTTAAAAAGGGCAAGGCGACGGCTCTTTTTAAGCCCGTTTTTTGATGGGTGAAAATAATTTTAAGGTTGTCATGGAATGTCAGGTTGATGATGTGATAACATCTAAAATGAAGAAATCGACGAGATTAGGAGGTGGCCGCTTGGCACAGAGAAAAAAGACAATCGAGGGATATATCAAGGAGCTGATGAAGCTTCCTTGCAACGACAGGACGGGGCTGCTTGACGGGCTCGGCTACAACGGCAGAAGGGATAACGCGGCTCTGATTGCGGCTGTAATCGTCAGCAAGGCACAGTCGGGGGAGATGAACTGCCTAAAAGAGATTATGAGGGTTTGCGCTCAGCAGGGCTCGGACACCGGCCTGTCGGTAAAAATTATTGACGACATAAAGTGAGGTGAGAGAAATGGAAATATTGTTTTTAACAATTTCGGCGGTGATGGTTAACTTTTTAGCCGGGTTTGTGGCGGGGAGATACCTGCCTTACGAAAGGCCGACCGTACGACTCGGTCAGCCGACCGAGGAAAGCTTGGAGGTGGCAAGGGTTGCCGCCGAATACCGCAACTTTTTAAGCTATGACGGGACCGAGCAGGACGAAATCGTGCTTTAAAAGAAGGCGAAAACATTAGTTAAATAAAAGGCGATGAAAGGTGATATCGGCAAATTTTTTTGCTGACAGGAGTGCTTCTTTCACCGCCTTTTTTTGAAACAAATTTTATTGTAAAAGGAGAAAAAGTATGACAGATGAAATTATTACCGCTCAGCCAGAGGCGGAAATCACGGCTGAAATTGAATTAGCCGAAACGCCTGCTCAAAGCGAGGACGCCACACCGAACAGCGAGCAAGAAAGGGGCATTGAGGTCAAATTCAATAAGCAGCTGCGACATTTGTCCGAAAGCGAGGCGAGGGATTTTGCCGAAAAGGGAATGAAATACGACTCGCTTATACCCGTTTTGGATCGGCTTAAAGGACTGTCACCCGACAGCTCGATGAGCTTAGCTCAGCTTGTAGACCACTTGTTTAAAGAAAG
The DNA here is from genome assembly GCA_017381395.1 of Clostridia bacterium. GTDB lineage: Bacteria > Bacillota > Clostridia > Oscillospirales > Acutalibacteraceae > UMGS1976. The sequence goes on along the minus strand of JAFOCH010000086.1, from coordinate 7,131 downwards.
GGAAGAAAGGGCAAGCATGGAGCAGAACGAACAAAACGAAGGTCGGCAGAACCGACTGACAGCTCAATTTATCGAGCTTAAATCTAAGTTTCCGGAGGTAAACATTCGCGAGATACCGAAATCGGTCATTGAGCAATCGCTTAAAGGGGAAATTCCGCTTTATTACGCCTATCTCGGCTATCTCCACGGCGAAAAGGTGAAGGCAGAACGCTCGTCGGTCGCGCAGGAAAAGGCATCTGCTGCGGCTACGGGTGGACTGAAAGATTCACCCGACCGCCTTTCTTCTCCGGAAATTGCCGCAATGCTCAAAGGAATTTGGGCATAAACCAAATCTAACGTAAAAAAAGGAGAAAATTTAAAATGTCAACAATTAATACACTTGATTTTGAAAGCAAACTTACAGACGAACTCGACAAGGCCGTAGTTCAAAAATCGGTAACCGCATTTATGGCGGACAACTCATTCCGTCAGCATTTTGTCGGTGCACGTACCGTGCTTATTCCCGACGTTGATTTCAGCGGACTCGGAAACTATGACCGCGACGGTGGCTTTGCCAACGGTTCGGTTACGGTTAACCAGGAAAGCTACCGCTTGACCCAGGACAGAGCGCGTTCCTTCTCGATCGACCGCGAGGACATGGACGAAACAGGTATCGCAGGTCTTGCAGGTCAGATTATGGGCGAATTCGTTCGCACAAAGGTAGCTCCCGAAATCGATGCTTATGCACTTTCAAAGCTCGCAGGTATCGCTACCGAAAAGAATCAGACTGTTGAGCTTGGCTCGGGCGAAACACTTGCTGACAGCTGCTTTAAGCTGGTAAATAACGCAATCGAAAAGGTTGCAGGTGAGGTCGGCTACGACGAGGAAATCGTTGTATTCGTAAACCCTGCCGTTTACTCCGCGCTGATGAATACCACCGAGCTCAACCGCACCCTCGAAATGGGCGAATTCAAGAAGGGCGAAATTTCGACCAATCTGCATAAAATCAACAACGCCTATATCATTCCGGTTGCAGCACCCAGAATGAAAACCGCATATACCTTTAACGACGGCGTGACTGAGGGCGAAACCGACGGTGGCTTCCTCCCGGGTGACAATGCCGACGAAATCGGTATTCTCGCAATGCCGAAGAAGGCAGGTATGATCATTAAAAAGACCGACAAGGTACGCGTTTTCACTCCCGATCGCAATCAGCAGATGGATGCGTACAAGTTTGACTATCGTCTCTATTACGACCTCCTCGTAAAGAAGTCAAACGAAAATTCAATCTACGCCTATATTTACTAATTAGGGCGCAAAATCGGGTGGGCAGGGGATAATTTTCGCTGTCCACCCCTTTTTAATTTTGTGAAAGGGGGATAAAATTGAAGTTTCCGAAATTAACGATTTCAAAGCCGAAAATTGAGCAGCTTGATTTTAGCCGCGGAGTACGAATGGATGGTAAATCAGGTCAAGGACAGCTTTCTGAAATGAAGAATTTGCAGGTGAACGAGGGCGAGCTTTCCCTCCGTCCGTCGCTCGAATTTTGTTCTGAGCGAATTTATTGGGGCGACTATAAATTTTTTACCGTTGACGAGCGTTCCTTTGGCATAAGTGCACACGGTGACGTAAATCTCGCCTGTTTTAACGAAAAGGGCGTACTGAAAAATATCGTAAACATTCCCGCCAATACCAATAACGCGGTTGTCCTTGTTGACCGAGATGAAGCGGTGATTTATTATTTGGGCAGGGATGGGTCGCCTTTGGCCGCAAAGGTAAGGAATTATATGGGCGACGAAATCGAGTTGGATGGACATATTCCCATCGAGCAGGTTGCCTACACGCCGACCGTTTCGGTAAGCGGAACGGGTTACACCTATGAAAATGAGGATGGGATAAAGAGCTTTGATTACAATGGGAAAAGGTACGAGGGAAAGAATCTAATCGGGACCAAGTACATGGTTACCCAGACCACCAATCATAGCAAAAACGTATATGTTTTGCCCTATTCGCTTGGATTCGATGCGTATGTAAAGGCGGTATATAACGACAATTCCGGTATGTCATATGAATTTGAAATACTGACCAATGAGGAGGGTGGCTTCGGCTATCCTGAAGCGTATGACGACGGTATATCTCTGAGTGTATTTAACGATGACAGAAGAACGCTCGCCTTTATAAACTGGGAGAGCGGCACATATTCAAAGGAGTTTTCGCCACGTGGAAATGCGGGTTGCAACGGCTTTACTTTAGAAATTACCGAGAGCAATCCTACCGATTCTATTTGTCGTTGTAATCGGTCGACGGTTTTTCGCGCAAAGGACGGCGTGACCACCTGGGTTGTCTACGGGTCGAGCGAGTATCCGTCGAGATTGTGGCTGACAGGCAACTCGGACATATACTATTTCCCTGAATCGGGGGCTGCCGACGTAGGTGCCGACAACGATCCCATTTCGGCGGTCGTTCAGGTCGATGACAATGTTGCCATTCTGAAAAAAGGATCGCTTTGGCTGGGCGAAATCGAGGTTGGTAAAAAATATAGCCCAAGCGAGCTTTTGAGTGGCGACACAAAGGGTGACGTTGGTGATACCGTTTCCTTTTCGTCGCGAAAAATTGCTGACATCGGTTGCGACTGTCCCGAAACGGCCATTAACTGTAACGGTAGACTGGTGTGGCTTAATTCCGACGGCGTTGTGCGAATGATGACGGCGGTAATAAATCCGCGTCGAGATGACGTTCGCGTGCTGTCATATTCGGTCGAGCCGATTATAAAACGCCATTCGGTCGAGGAATTAAGGTCGGCTTATGCGGCATTTTGCGACGGAAAGTATTATCTGCTTATCGGCAACGACCTGCTTGTGCTCGACTGTATGTCGAATGCGATGTACAACTATACCATGTATGACGATGACCTTGTCGCGCAGAAAAAGCTGTGTTGGCTCAGCTGGGACGTGGCTCACGAGGGGATAAAATGGCTTGCGATACGCGCGGATAAAAGGATATATTTGTACGGGCATAAGGGGGAGGAAAACATCATTTCCTGCACCCTCACCGGTTCGTCGGGCGAGGATGCTACCGGCAAAAAGACGGTAGAGCCGATTGAATGGTCGGCAAAAACGGGTACAATCAGCTTTGGCAATTCCGACAGGCAAAAGTTGTCGGCCAAGCTTTCGGCTTCGGTTACTGCCGAAAACGAGGTGACGGCGGCTATTTTGAACGAGCGTGGAATTGGCGGCGAGAAAAAGATAAAGCCGTCCGAAGAGCCGAACGATTTTACACTGGTCAATGGCGAAAGGGGCAATTCCTTTTATGCCGAGTTTAGCGGAAAGGGCAGGGTGAAAATCGATAAGGTTTCACTTTCCTGCCGAAAGAAATAGTGTAACAGAAAAAAGCGTGTGCTAGACGGCACACGCTTTTTTTGTATCAGCGGTCAAGTACGACCGCATTTAAACTGTACTTTTACGCCGAAAATGCTATAATTCGAACGGAGATAATTAGTTAGATCGCGGTCAAATCACATTAAATACGCCTTATGGAGAAAAATAGATATGAAAATGAAATATCTTGATTGTGTAGAAGTAATTGTTGAAAAAGAAAAATATGCAAAACATGGTGTGCACAAAGGTATGCAAGGATGGATATGCCTTGAAGATAATTCACATGGAATATGGCTTGTAAATTTTCCTCAATGCGCAGAAAAAGAAGATATTGCAGAAATAAGTATAAATGAAAAGGATTTAAAAATTATTCCTGTAATGAACGCTATTGTCAACGAAAAAATAAAAACTCAATTTGGTGATTGAAACATATAAAAAAGCTGTGCAGAGATTTTCCTGCACAGCTTTTTTCGTTCCCTTAAATGAGGGGGTTATTACAGCTTCATTTTATTAATTTTTACCGTACCATCGGCGGAGACGGTTACGCGAGAAAGGCCCTTTTGATAATCGGCGATTTCTTTATTGTCGAAATAGTCGTCAACGATAAAGCCGTAAACACCGAGGGAACCTCTCTTTTTATACAATACATAATCGGCGTAAAAACGAATAACGTCCTTTATAATCTGATAATGTTCATCCTTTTCGAATGTTTGTATAAATTTGTCGTTTTCGATAAGGTGGTTGGCGCTATCCTTGTTAACAGTGGCGCTATCCAGATTTTTAAGAAGGTCGAAATTTGCTTTTTCCCAGTCGTAGTACATATCAAGCATGGTTGTAGGGGTATAATATTTTGATAAATGCATATATACCGAAGGAACTTTGCGTAATACCCACAGGAAATAATCAAAATATTTCAGTGAATTGCGCAATGGGGTATTGTACTCTTTGTACTGGGGGAAAATTTTGGGGTGTGCGTTTATAAGATCTGCACAGGCGGTTGCTCCATAATCTCCCGATAAATCAGAGAATATAGCCGATTCTGTGAGCTCGTGTCCGTGCGTCTTTTCTATTTCGGTGCCGGGGAAAAATGTGCATCTGTGGCACCATGTGCGAATGCCTTTGTATGTTGACAGGGTAAGATAACTATAAATGGTCTGAGAAAGGTCCTCCGGCGTTTCGTCCGGGAATCCGTAAATATACGAAGCGGATATGAATATGCCTTTTTCAGAAATGTATTTTATAATTTCATACGCCTTGTCCAGTTTGAGATTTTTCTTTATCACCTTTTGCATTCGGGGAGATCCGCTTTCTACGCCGATAAATATACGGTCGAGTCCCGCATCTGCCATTGTATCCACAAGTTCGGGCGTCAGGCAGTCGGCTCGCGCACTGCACGACCAGGTGATTTTAAAATCAAGCTCCTTAATCTTTTCACACAGTTCGCAAACAGCTTGTTTATTCATTGTAAACATATCGTGCATGAATTTAAAATGGGTTATGTTGAACACGTTATGGACAAGCTTGATTTCTTCTATTATTCTTTCGGCACTTTTAAGACGATATTTTCTTTCCCAGAATGATTTTGTGCTGCAAAAGATGCAATTAAAAGGACAACCTCTGCCAATATCGATCGGCAATGCATAGATGTCTTTGGCTTCTCTTTCTATATCGGTCCATAGAGAAAAATCAGCAAAAGGCAAACTGTCGAAATCTGTAAGCAAAGCAGGGCGTGGATTTATAACGGCATTTCCGTCCTTTTTATACACCAGTCCGTCTACAGTAAGGTCGGGCTCACCGTTTAGCAGAGATTTGAATAAAGGAACTATCGTCTTTTCTCCTTCGCCACAGCAAATAAAATCGACATAGTCAAAGACGAGTATAGTTTCTTCAGCGCAAGCGTCCGCCTGAGGTCCGCCAAAAACAATATAGGTTTCGGGGGACACGGATTTTATTCTTTCTGCTATTTTGAGCATAACGTGGTAAACGTCGCAACGGGTATAGAAAGAAACAATTTTCGGATTGTGCGAAAGTATTTTCTTTTCTGCCGTGTTTATGAAATTGTCAAAATCGCTTATATCTCCAAACTGAAAGAACCTCTTAATTTTTACCGAAACATCCGCATACTTTAAAATTGATGCTAGGGTGAGTGTTCCAAAAATTTCGTCGTTTAAGTTGATTGAATCGGTTGGAGTTACAAAAATTACATCTTTCAAAATAAATCACATCCTGTTGGTTTATGATTTAGCATAAAAACCGTGCATTACATAAATGATGATGGAAATAGCGTTGCTATTAGCCGATTATGATTGAACTGCCGTCCATTTCTGTCGGCTGTTCAAGACCCATAATTTTGAGCATTGTCGGTGCGATGTCGCACAGACGTCCACCCTCACGGAGATTGCAATCCATACCGATTACAGAGAAGGGTACCGGATTGGTTGTGTGAGCGGTGAAAGCGGTGCCGTCGGTATCGAGCATACGGTCGGCGTTTCCGTGGTCGGCGGTAAGAAGCATTACGCCGCCCATTTTTACTGTCGATTCGGCAACTCGGCCAACACAGGTGTCAACCGTTTCGACTGCCTTTACAGCGGCGTCGAAAATGCCGGTGTGACCAACCATGTCGCAGTTAGCAAAGTTGAGGATAACAACGTCGTATTTTCCGCTTTCGATTGCTTCACAAACCTTGTCACAAACGGGGACTGCGCTCATTTCGGGCTGCATGTCGTAGGTTGCAACCTTCGGCGAATTTACGAGAATTCTATCCTCGCCGTCAAACTGAGTTTCCTTTCCGCCGTTAAAGAAGAAGGTTACATGAGCATATTTTTCGGTTTCGGCGATGCGAAGCTGGGTTTTGCCCATCTTTGCGAGGTATTCGCCGAGTGTATTTGTGAGTGACTGGGGCTTAAATGCGATTTCAACATTCGGCATGGTGGCGTCGTACTGTGTCATGCAGACGTAGTAGAGGTCGAGCATACCGCCGATTCTCTCGAAGCCGTCAAAGTTCGGATCAACGAGGGTACGGGTGATTTCGCGGGCTCTGTCGGGGCGGAAGTTAAAGAAGATTACGCTGTCGCCCGATGCAATTCGCTTTGTTCCGTCGATAACGGTGGGTAAAACGAATTCGTCGGTGAGGAATTTTCCGTCCTCGTCCTTAACAGTGTATGATTCTCTGACTGCTGCTGCGGCATCGGTGGTGTGGTTTCCTTCACCGTAAACGAGGGCAGCATACGCCTTTGACACGCGGTCCCAGCGATTGTCACGGTCCATTCCGTAGAAACGGCCCATAACCGTCGCAATTTTACCTGCGCCAATTTTTTCGAGCTCGGCATTGCAAGCGTCGATAAAGTCAGCGGCAGAAGCAGGGGGAACGTCGCGTCCGTCAAGCAGAGCGTGGATATAAATTTCGGTCAGTCCTGCATTCTTTGCCATCTTTACGAGGCCGTAGAGATGCTCGATGTGGCTATGAACGCCACCATCCGAGAGAAGACCCATCAGGTGAATTGCGCTACCGTTCTTTTTGCAATTTTCGATTGCGCCGACAAAGGCATCATTGGTGTCAAATTTGCCTTCGTTGCTTGCCTTTGTGATGCGGGTAAGCTCCTGATAAACAACGCGACCTGCGCCGATGTTTGTGTGACCAACCTCGCTATTGCCCATCTGGCCGTCGGGAAGTCCAACGTCCATTCCTGAAGCACCGATTTCGGTGGTCGGATTTTCAGCAAAAATCTTATCAAGGCAAGGGGTGTCGGCAGATACAATGGCGTTTCCGTTAGTT